>CASFZH010000013.1 GCA_949299115.1 uncultured Helicobacter sp.
GAAATGGCATATTCCATATTGTTCACTTGCATATCGACATTTTTCAATTCAAAGAGCCTGATAAAGCGACTGATAGAATGCTTTCATGCATGCATTTTTTATTCTTATGGGTTTGTAGATTCTTAAAATCCCCGCTATTTTTCTATGAGATTCTTGGAATCTAAGGTAGTAATATTATACAAGATTCTAGAGATTCTGTATTGTTTCTTGGGATTCCATGTGTTCCTAGAGATTCTATATTATATGAGAATCTAAGAGTTTCATATAAGGAATAATGGAGGATTTTGAAATCTCTGTCATGTGTGAGAATAAAGCTAGAAATATAAAATATTTAAGATTCTATGAATGATAAATAAAAATTTAGATTGCTAGTATCTATCAAGAATCAAAGAATCTATTCTTTTATGGAATCTTATAAATCTTATAAATCTTATAAGAAAGGCAAGATGTTTTTTGCTTCTATAAAGATAGATTATTGATTTTAGCGATATTAATCTTGCTCTGATACAAAAATCAGAATTTTGTCTAGTATAAAGTACCATACGTGCTAAATATATTCATAATAACAGATGATATTATGGAATAAAATTAAGTGCTATGCAAATAGCAGGTTTATATTAGAATCTATAAAAAGTAATGATTTGTGAAAATGATATTAAGTCAAAAACTCTTGTTTGATATAGAATGACAGGCAATGCTTAATCAAATAATTTTTGTGAATGCTTGGGTCTTGCTTTGTGTTATTGCTGTATTTACAGTTTCTTTTTATCTTATGTCTATCATTGCCATGAAGCGACGCGAAAGCTAAGCCTATAAATTATACTTTATGCCAAAGTAATAACACAATCAATACCATCATTAATATCTTAGATTCAAAGAATTACTCTTTGGTCTATAACAAGATTCTAACGAAAGATTCTAAGTTGCGTAACTATTTATATTGCGTTAGAATATGTAGGCGTTGTTTGAGCTTACCATTTATAAAAACTTTGCCAAGGACAACGCCA
Source organism: uncultured Helicobacter sp. (assembly GCA_949299115.1). Lineage (GTDB taxonomy): Bacteria > Campylobacterota > Campylobacteria > Campylobacterales > Helicobacteraceae > Helicobacter_A. Next base: position 1,008 of record CASFZH010000013.1, read on the forward strand.
AAATATTATCCCAACAGTTAAAAATTAGAATCAATGACATCATCACACACATTTTTATCTTGTCATACTGTTAAAACGGTATATGCACTGACACCTTAAAAGGAAGCTCTAAAAAAAGCATAAATTTTATGCTTGGTTGTAGGATTATTATGATATAAAATAGAGAGAGCTTTGAGAGAAGTAATACCATGTGATGCAAAATTATGCGATTCATATAACAGTGCTTGTATTGACATATTGTAGATTCTATAATGCTTATAATTTTTTGCAATATTTAGAAATCTCTTAAACGCAAACCAATACCAATGCGATTTACAGGCAAACTATACTCATATAAACTATCGCCATGTCCATAGAGATACTGCACATAGATAGCATAAGTTTTTGTGATTCCATAGCTATATCCAAGCTCAATTTGTCCTTTCCAATTACTCCAATACTCTTTTGTAAAGTAGTTGTTGAAAATATTATTGATATAAAACTCAAAAAGATTATTTTTATAGGTGTAAGAAAGCCTTAAATCACCATATCCTAGATAGTCTGCAATATCACCATTTGTCCTTTCTCCATCAAAAGCGATAATGGCATTATTGACCCACGCTCTAAGCCTAGCATTAAAATTTTCATAACGATAATTAGCTTCAACATAGATTCTATCAAAGGACTTGCTACGAACAAAATTATTATTCCATAGCGGACTATTTTGTCTTGGGTCATTTGGATTTATATTTTCTCGCTCACCATTGCTTGTGTGTAAATAGCCAATAGCTAACCAATTAATATATCCATACTTTCCATTTACAATGCCCAAAGGTCTTTTATAAATAAAGCTAAAACCCGGAGATAAGTCAATATCACGTAATGGAGAACTTTGGTCTGGATTGTAGCTTTGTAAGAAAAACTTTTGCACATAATCCACACTAAAGGCACAATATTTACACATTAAATCTGATAAGAGCTCTAATCTGAAACCTATTTGTATTTTAATTTCTGTACGCGTTAACCCTGCTTCATCATAGGTCGGACTAAAGCTATAATAAGCAGGTAAAACATAAAATGGTTCATAAATCTTGAATCGTGCAAATGTGCTTTTTGAATTAAGCGTTTTAAATTCTAATGGTGCGGGTTTAATAGTCGCATAATCTTTCGCAATGGAATCTTTTGATTGTATAAGTGAACTCTGTGTTGTTGTATCATTTGTTGTCATACCCACATCTTTAAAATCACATATTTCATATTGCGTTGTGTGATTTATAAGGATAGAATCTTGTTTTACATGAGCATATGCGATAGCTGCGTAGCATAAAAAAAGCATAAGAATCTTCATAATATTCCTAAATCATAAAATATCTATTTCAAAATAGCAAACGTGTATTGTAACAATAATTTTCATATTTTTGCATACTCAAGCATTAATATTTTATGTTAAATAATTGTAAATAATATCAATATATAACCCAACGAATTACTCATAATATCTTAGAATCGCATAAACTACAAAATTATAGTAATAATACAGATTATTGCAGAAAACCATAACACTCTAAATTATAATAATTTTGATTATACAATATTTTATTGATACAACAGATGATTTTTATTAGGATAGCAAATATGAATATAAAAATAGGGCAAATTAATGTATAATACTGACTTTAAATCTTAGGTCGAGAAAATAATGAAACTAAATAGAGTTACGCAGATTGCTACAGAAATCGTCTATGACACACAAAACCATGAAGCCATAACGTTATACAATAACTTGGAAAGTGGAAAGATGTTGCGTTCTAAGCTTATTTTAAGCATTGTTGAAAACGATTTAGCCTATAAACTTTGTGCTATTGTCGAACTCATACAGAGTGCCTCTCTTTTGCATGATGATGTTATCGATGAGAGCTTATTAAGACGTGGTAGATCGAGCATAAATGCAATATTTGGTAATAAAAATGCCATTATGCTTGGTGATATACTTTATGCAAAGGCATTTTTTGAACTTACAAAATTTGCCCCAGAAATTGCTCAAAGTATATCACATAGTGTATCACAGCTTAGTATTGGTGAATTAGAAGATGTTAGCTTGGAACAAAAGTTTAATAATGATGAGAATAAATATCTTACTATGATTTGCCATAAAAGTGCGAGTCTTATAGCTGCTAGTGCAGAAAGTGCTGCGTTATTGGCTAATGTTTCAGATGCAAAAAGTTATTATGAATATGGGTTAAATCTTGGCATAGCATTTCAAATTATTGACGATATTTTAGATATTACTCAAAATAGTGAGAATCTTGGCAAACCAGCTCTAAATGATTATAAAAGCGGCAAGACAACATTACCGTATATCTATTTGCATTGTAGTTTAGATAATGAAGGTAAAATGTGGCTTGAATCTCTTTTTAAAAAAGACCTAGATACAAAGGAACACAAAAAACTCATGGATTTACTCCTCTCCTATCCTGTACAACAAGCGAAAAAGAAAGCTTTGCATTATGGTAATATTGCATTACAAAAGGCTCAAGAAATTGGCAATAAAAAATTAGAATCTATTGTTAATGCGATGGTGGAAAGGGATTTTTGAAAGGGATTGTATGTATGCTATTATAAGTTTTTCTCATCATAATACTCATGTGGCATTGCGTGAGAAGCTGTATTTTACTGATGAAGAGACATTGCAATTTTTATCTATCGCACATACAATACAAGGAATATCTGAAATACTTTTGCTATCCACTTGCAATCGCTGTGAAATATATCTGTATCTTAATGTATCACAAGATTCTGAAGCCTTGTTAAGCACTACGCATGCAAATACAGATTCCCATCAACATGTATATGATATGCAATCAAAGACCCCTGAATATGCAATATGTCAAAAGCTTATTACTGCATTAGCACAATATAAATCCATTGATACACAGAGTTTGCAAAATATTGCTATCATTGCCTTTCAAAGTCATGCTATTCATCATGTTTTTTGTGTAGCAAGTGGACTTTTATCGGCAGTTGTTGGAGAAACGCAGATTAGTGGTCAGCTTAAAAGTGCATATAAATTGAGCTATGATAATAATTTTTGTTCAAAATCCCTCACAAGACTTATCCATTTTGCCTTTCGTTGTGCTGCAAGTGTACGAAATTCAACTGACATATCCAAAAATCCCGTCTCTGTGGCTTCTGTGGCTGTCAATATGGTGCTTGATTTTTTACAAACAATGAATACTTCTCATGATATTAATGATTATGGACATACTAAGATTCTCATTATTGGTGTTGGGGAAATGGGAGTTTTATGTCTTAAACATTTGACAAAACATGCCTTCAATATAACAATTTGCAATCGCACAAAATATAAAGCAGAAGAACTCTTGAATAGCTTGGGTCTTCAAGAATCGGTGCATATTCTTGATTTTACTGCATTAAAGCACTCTCTTAATGATTATGATATAGTATTGTCTGCTGTTGCAGGTGGTACAATAATCCATGCTAATATGCTTACTCCTCATACTAGAGTGCAATTATTGCTTGATTTGTCAATGCCACGTAATTGTTCTTTTGATAATGAGAATCTAAAAGCATTGGGTTTTCATAATACTACAGTTATAGGTATTGATGACTTAAAGACAAAAGCACAAACACATATTCACTCTCGTCAAGAAAGTGCAAAAAAAGCTATGGAAATAGTTGGGCAATTTGTCTTAAACTTTGAACATTGGCTTACAAGTCTTGGTAGCGAACCACTCATTAAGACAATGCGTTTGCAAGCTAAACAAGCTAGTCTTAAAGAAATTAATCGTGCCATAAAAAAAGGATTTATTCCAGAAGCTTTAAGAGATAATGTTACAAAACTCATACACAGTGCCTTTAATGAATTTCTGCATTCTCCAACGATGAAAATAAAGGCTATGGCAGAAGATGAAAATTCAGATTCTATTTTAGAATCTATTGCAAATGTTTTTGGCACACAAGATAGGATTTTATTGAATCGCTATAAATGTGAATACGACAACACAAAACACTGAGACCGTATTGATACTATATCATGCTCTTATGACTTATAAGATAGAGCTAGTTTTACAAGGAATCTCACTTTTAATGTTATAATAACGCTTTATTTTACAAAAAGGAAAGCTATGACTATTGGAATCATGGGTGCTATGAGCGAAGAAATTACACCATTGCTTGAAATGTATGATGAATATGAAAATATTGAAATTGGCGGTAATGTATATTATAAAATAAGCTATAAAAATGCTCAAATTATCATTGCATATAGTAAAATAGGGAAAGTCCATGCTGCTATCACAGCAAGCGTGATGATTCTAAAATTTGGTTGTGAAAAAATTATTTTTAGTGGCGTAGCAGGTGGATTAAATAAAGATTTAAAAGTTGGTGATTTGCTTTTGGCAACTTCATTATGCCAACATGATGTAGATATTACAGCATTTGGACATGCTTTGGGCTTTATACCAGAAGGTAAGCTATTTTATACAAGCGATGCAACCTTATGTCATCTTGCAAAAGAAGTCGCGAAAACAATGGATATTACAATTAGAGAAGGCATTGTGGCAAGTGGCGATCAATTTATTGCTAGCAAGACACATAAAGATTCCATTGCTAAAGAGTTTCATGCCATAGCTGTCGAAATGGAGGGAGCTAGTGTAGCATGTGTATGTGATAATTTTAAAATTCCATTTTGTGTTTTCCGCTCTATTAGTGATAGTGCTGATGGGAATGCAAATGTGAGTTTTGATGAATTTTTAGAATCAAGTGCAAGAATTAGTGCAGATTTTGTTTCAAGACTCGTTGATGAAATATTGCTTGATTAAATAAGAATTTGTTTGTATAAAAGGCTTTGAGAAATATCAATTTATGTTGTGATTCTTGTTGAGATACATTGGATATCCAATATGTAATCGCTTTTAGCTTAAACTCTTGAATTGTGATTTTGTTGTATGACACTAAGTTGCATAAGTGGATTAAGATTTTTAATTAAATAGAGATTGTTATGTATGAGACAGCCCAACAAAAATCCTTGCATTATCAATACATTGATAGATTTTAAAGCAAATACTCGATTGATTGCTTACAATGTGCTTCTCTAAAGTATTGAAATATAATCTTTCAATGTAATTATGTAATGCAAACCAAATAACCATCATGATTCTATAAATAATTTACTTGATTCCATAACACAATTGCTTAAAATGTGTGATGAAAACTTAAAACTTATGTTATTTACTTGACTTTATGTGAAAAATACCATATAATACAGTTTTCATTTATTCCGGATTAGCTCAGCGGTAGAGTAGGTGGCTGTTAACCACTTGGTCGCAGGTTCGAATCCTGCATCCGGAGCCAGTAAGAATTTCTTATGTTGTTTTGGAAGTCCGAATTACATGTTGTAGTGAACCCATACATTTTATGAGTAACCATAAGATGTTTAAAAACAATTAAGCATAGATCATTTGGTATCTCCTTATATAAAGTAGTTTATGCTTTTTAATAATATCCAAATGGGTATTTAGTAATATTTGTTATAGACATACACAAAAAAACATGAAAGCCTCCTTTATATATATGCACATTTTGTCATAAATCTCCTATACAAATATTACTACTTGATGCTTAATTATTTATGATTCTATCATAATTTCATAAAAATCCTTTCTGTTTGGAATTCTTATTGATTAGAATTCTAACAAATTTCTAAAATCTCTTCATCATACTGATAATTTTCAATCACTATAAAAATGTTATATAACATGATAATAAAATATATTCTTAGAAATTATATATGTAATATAAAATTTTTTATGATTTAATATCATAAAGCTTATGCTTATTCAACTTTTGAGATTTATTAATCAAAAATACGGAAAAATGCTTGATTAGCACTCGCCAAAGCTAGCATTTCTTTATCGCCACGTGTATCACCATAAGCATAGATACTTTCATAATCATTGAGATTATAGACAGCCTTAATGCGCTTTTCTTTTTGTATACCATAGCAATTTGGTTGAGAAAATTTACCTGTCATAATGCCATTATGAATCTCCATGGTTGTGGCAAGTAACTCTATTTGCCATTTTTCACATAATGGACGTAAGTACTCTTCAAAACTTGCCGATACCAAAACAACTGTATGATTATTCTCCTTATGCCATTGTATTCTCTGTAAAGCTGATTGTTTGCAATATGCTTCAAGCACATCTCTAAATTCATAACATTTTTTTCTTAAATATTCCCATTCCATGCCTTTAATACATGATTGCAATATGTATTGTTTGACCGTATGATTATCCAAAATATGAAATTTATAAAGCAGTAAAAGAGGTAAATTTTGTATAACCTTTATATAAAAACGCTTTCGCAAAAGAAACTTCAAAAATAAGGCGAAAGAATCACCCCTCGTAATCGTGCCATCAAAATCGAAAAATGCTATTGTTGACATGAAATCCCTCAAATATATAAATAACTTTTGTTATTCTACACTAATACTTGTAATATAGAAGCAATATTTGCACGTATTGTATCGTTATAAATATGCAATCCCTATTAATAGTACTGCAATAATAAAGGTTTTAATTTTATGCTTATTTAAATTTAAGAAAGCTATCTCTCAAATATTGTATCTTTTATTTTTGTGAATATCTTAAGCACATAATATATGCCTACATGTTACCATACGCTCACATATACTAAGTTCTTAGAATATACAAATTTGATTGTATTGAATCTTGAGATACAATATCAAAAGATTCTCATAGCTATGACAAATAGAATGCAATAATTAAATAGTTATTATGGTTTTGTATGACACAAGCCTTAAATTCACTTCCAATATATTGACACTTTCTAATTACTTAAATTGGAATCCTAAATGTCTGTTTTAAAAATTTGCTTGTGGTAAGTCTAGGATATATATAATGCTTCTTCATTTTGTAAACATAAGATTATAAACTTAAATTTCGTCATCACAAGTTTTTAAGAAAAATATCATATAATAGCTAATAGCATAGTCCAAAACATTATAAAAATCTTTTATAATGTTTTCAATCTACAAATTCAAGATGCAAAATCTAAGATATTAAATTTGCCATGATCAATATAGATATATGGTTATATTTTGCATATCCTCTAGTTTTCAAATTTTAGATTCTTTAGGATACACATAAAGGTAATGTCAGCATCACAACCTTGCTTGGCATATTGTAGAGCTTGTTCTCTATTTTTCTTAGCCTCTGTTTGTTTGCCTTGATTTTCATTGTATACTCCCAATAAAAAATATAATCTATGGAGCCAAAAAAGCACAATGGGATTGGGTTTGTCATTGATTGTAAGTTTTGGTTGTGTAAGCCTTAGGATTTTTTCTTTCAGCGTAAGGACATCTGTATCTTGGATATGTTCTCCTTCAAGTATAACTGACGCCAAAAGTTGTAAGCAAGAACCCTCATTACCTTGTTCGCATGATTTTTGATTATACAGAATTGCTTGCGATATGTCTGTGAGATAGAGAGCGTTTAGCTCTTCTAGTCTAGTTTTGATAAATTGCCCCATATTTTTTGTATGGACATACATTGAAGAAGAGGCAATTGCCATAATTTCACATGCCTCTTTATCAGAAATTTCATCTTGCAAACAAGGTGTGCTATATTGCTCTGCTAACTCTTGGTATTGTGTTACAAGTGTATCCAAGTTAGAAGCAACACGACGAATTTTCCCTAGTAATATTGCACATGCTCTTTTTTCACCCTGCTTACATACTGTGTCCCAATATGCCCAATATGATTCTGGTATGCCTGATTCTATGTACTCATTCGTTATTGTTCCTAGTGCATTCAAAACATGCTGTTCAAATTCGGTATATTGGTACGCATTTTTTTTACAATGACCTAGTAGCATAAGCCCCATAATGCTAACAATAACCAAAAAGAATTGGAAAGATTTTTTCATGTTACCCCCTTTATATCTTTATGTAATTTATACATAGAATTCGTTGCTTTAGTGCATGAAGTCATTGCTCTAATTATATTATTTATGCTCTAGAAACAATAACATGCTAAAAATACTAGACTTTGGTGCAATTTTTTAGTATTTTGAATAAACAAAACAAAGGCGATTCATGCCATTTGCATTGAATAAAAATGTGAATACCACTATAATACGGTCTCTTTTGGCAATGTGGCAATTTCCTGCCCCATTTTTACATTATCACCAGCTTTTACTAGAAAATTTGCTTGTGCTATAAGCACAACGGTAGACCCCATCTCAAAACATCCAATCTCTTCGCCTGCTTGTATAAAAATTGGCTGCTTATACTGATATATATTATTACCCATTGAAGCATTAGTCTGTATAGTTGAATCAAAGCAAAAACGCATTTTTCCAACATTTAATGCACCGACTGCAACATAATAGGCAATGCTTTGATTATATAAAAAGCGCACTTTTAAAACAACTCTTTCATTCATAACATATAAATTATTGTGCTTTTGTAGTGATGGAATATTTACAGGCAAAAGAACTCCAGAAAAATATCGTGCCTCTAAAATCTCTAAATCACATGGCGCATGATAATGATGATAGTCGCGTGGTGAGAGATACAGATTCACAAAGCTGTATGTATTGAAACTTTGCTCATATTCGCCAAGCAATTCATTAATACTATAAATTTTTCCTTTAATCTGTAAAGCTTGATTATTATAAATCTTTCCAGATTCTATAATTAGTGAATCTGTTGGGCTAACAAGATTAAAGGGAGTATTTTGCAAACAACGTGTATATTGTAACTCACGCGTAAAAAGTGCATTAAGTGTTGGGTATGTATTAGGTGCATTGTATTCTGACATATCAATTTTAAAATATCGCACATAAAAGTTGTTAATATAACGTTGCAAAAAAGGAGGAAAATGAACTCGAACAAGCTTACCAAATAACCTAGAAAATGTATTACTAAATTTCAAATTTACTCCTTTACGATATTCAAATAGATGATATGTGGCAATACTAAAAATCTTAGTTTTAATCTATACATAGTATTTATTTTTGATTCTGTATTATCAAAAATTATGATGTACTACATGCGAACAGGAATGATTCTGCGATATTGGTATTCCAAGTATGACATTACTGCAAAGAGCGTCTACCTAGATTACCATAACGATGGTATGCAATACTAGCTGCCCTTTCAGTATGGTAATAGAGTAGCTCAAAATAACCATTGTTATATGGCTTATGATTAGCAATCAATTTTCCTTTTGCTTTGCCATTTTGTATAAGATTGTTAAAAATAGGGTTTTGAGAATCTGCCTTACCAAGGTAACGTATAAGCTCATAATCCCCAGCTTGTTGTATAAAGTCCTCTTGACTTTGGTATACAATATCGATATTTTTTAATCCCATTGTCTTTATATTTTCAAGTACAAAACCAAGAGATGTGCTAATTTTAGTAGCTTTTATGCTTAATGTAAGATTTGTATTAATGATTTGTGTAGCAGCGATAATACTAATAATATCACACAATGAATCTTCTTGTTTTACGCGATAAATCACAGACTTTACAGGCACATAATAAAATACATTATCTTCGCCACGAATATGGACAAAATCTCTCTTTTGTATAAACTCCGTTTCATTGTAATACACATAATCTTTTGCAATCAACAAACATTGCTGCAATTCTTGACGTAAAGTCTCATCTTTGGTAACACTTATGAGATATTGCAATCTATCAATAAAATGATGTGATACATCTCTTTGTTTGACTTTAGAATCTGCATTTGGTTGTATATTTAAAAATTGCGTTACATACGTATAACTGCCAGCCTTTCTACCAAAACCAACGGCGGATTTCTTAATACCACCAAAGCTTTGACGTAATACAATCGCACCAGTCGTTGGCTTATTAATATACAGATTCCCAGCCTCTATATTTTGTAAATAATAATCCCATTCTCTTTCGTCTAATGATTCAAAACCACTTGTGAGTCCATAGCCTGTTGAGTTTGCAATATACAAAGCATGTTCTAAGTCTCTTGCACACATAACTGATAGAATCGGTGTAAAAAATTCTGTTTGATGAGAGTAGCTTCCCTCTTTAACTCCGTATTTGATACAAGGCTTCATAGCATAAGGATTCTCATTTTCAAAGCTTGGTGGCAATACCCATTCTTCTCCTTCTGCTAATTCCAAGCCTTGTTTTACTTTCTCATCAATTGTATCACTAAGATATCCCAATTTATTTTTTAAATCAAAAGGATTACCGACATTCATACTTTGTGCAGCATCAATAAGTGTTTTCTTAAAATTCTCATCTTCATACACTTCTTTTTCCAAGATAAGTAATGATGTCGCACTGCATTTTTGTCCAGAATTTGAAAAGGCTGAATGAATAATATTTTTTACTGCTTGATCTCTATCTGCCATTTTGCTTACAATAGTCGCATTTTTTCCGCCTGTTTCAGCACTTAAGAAAAGGGTTGGATTTTGTTTTAATATTTGATAAGCAGTTTCTTCACCACCTGTTAAAATAGCAAAATCCACATCAGACAAAAGGCATTCATTAATATCTTTACCGCTTGCTGGGAGAAAAACCAAATAATCTTTTGGTAGTCCCGCATCATAGAAACATTGTGTAAGCATACTACCTGTGATTGATGAGATATTAGATGGTTTATAAATCACTCGATTACCACTTGCAAGGCTTGCAGCAATACCTCCAACTGATATAGCAACAGGGAAATTCCATGGAGTAATAACTACCCCTATGCCTTTTGGTGTAAAATTATAATGAGCATGTTCTTTTAGAATCTTGTGCATACTATGTGGGTAGAATCGTAAAAAGTCTATTGCCTCACTTACTTCAGCATCTGTCTCGCTAAATGTTTTACCAACTTCCAAGGCAGATATGCCAATTAGATCTCCTCTTCTCTCTGCTACTATTTGTGCTGTTTTTAATAAAATCTCAGCTAGTTCCTCAAAGCTTAGTGTTGTCTTTGAATTTTTTACAAATTGCAAAGCCTCTTTGATATGCTCTGTGTTTGCCAAATATGTTGTACCAATTTTTTTACTTCCACCTTTTGCGATAATATCGCGTGGATTATCTTTTGGTGTATTTTCACCAATTATGGGCGTAACTTCAATCTCTTCAAATGATTCAAATTTATCTTTTATATTTTTTGCCCATTGTCTGTTTTGTGCAAGTATAAAATCTGTATCCGCTTCATTTTTAAAGCTTTCTAAATTAGCTTCTTGAGTAAAAGGTGCTTGCAATCTATTCTGTTGTCTATATGGAGTTTCTTGCACAGATTGTACACCATCTATGGAATCAAGAAAAATTTGTTGTTGTTGTTTCCATGTTGGAGAATCAACAGCTAAATCAAAAGCATATCGCATAAAATTATCTTTACCTGTATTTTCATCAAGCCTTCTTACAAGATAAGCTATGGCATTATTAAAGTGGGCTTCGCTACAAACTGGGGCATACAAAATAAGGTTATTCATTTTTGCCACTTCAAAACTTGCCTTAAGATTCATACCTTCCAACATTTCAAAAGTAAAGCTTTCATAAGCATTGCATTGTTTAATTCTTGTGATTGCATAGGCAATTTGGAATATATTATGTGAAGCTACACCGATGTTAATGTATTTAAAATTATCGTCTTGCAATATATAATTCAACATTTTATTATAGTTTGAATCTGTGTCTACTTTGCTTTTAAATGTGGGCAATTCCCATTCTTTTACACTAGCAATGGTTTCTTCAGATTCCATGTTTGCCCCTTTTACGATACGGACTTTTATGGGTGGTTTACCGCTTTGCACTCTTTGTTTAGAGAAATCAACTAATTTTTTAAGATATTCATACGAGTCTGGAATATAGGCTTGTAAAACAATACCTGCCTTAATGTCAAATTTAGCAATAGATTCTGTAAATGCAGCTACAGTAAGCTCCAAATCTTTATATTCTTCCATGTCTAAATTAATAAACTTTGGATTTCCAGCTTTTTGTTGTTCTTCAGCAATACTATAAAGGGTATCAAGCCTTTTTATAATTTCATTTTTTGAATATTCAAAATCAAGAATATTGATTTGCGAAAAAATTGTCGTAATTTTAATGGAAATATAATTGATATAGCTTGAATGTAGAGCATTAGTATATTTTTGCAGACGATAATTTGCTTCAAGATTCCCCAAAACTTCCTCGCCTATGAGATTTACATTCAAACCAATACCTTGTTCTTTACGCTGATCAGCATGCTTTTTAAGAATAATTGGATTTTCATCTAAGACCATTGCCTTTGTATCTTTTTTGAGATTTTTTATAAAAAATGGAACACTTAGGCAAGGAATATTTTTGCCTAAACCTAAGAATACTTGCAACAATATCTTTTCAAAAGGAGAAAAAAAATCAGCAATGCCATATTTTTGTAGAGTGTGTGCTATCAATTCATGTATTGTAGTGTAATCATTGGAACGAAAACTTCTATCAAGCAATTCAATAAGCATGATTTTACTGCTTGGATTCTCAAGCATTTTCATCATTTTCCTACGAAAACGTTTTTCTTGATTACTTAGGTTATTATTAATCGTATTTTGCAGTGTTTTAGCTAATTCTAAACTCTCTTTGATTGTTTCTGCACTATATTCTTGCATAATTTCTCCTCTATAAATTATAGGCAACATTGTAACTAATTAGTCATTAATAAATGTAAAAATTTAACAAATTTTAATCGAAATATATTTATATATTTTACATTACTTTACAAACACAAGGCTGTAATTATATATAAAAATTAATGGCTACAAACATGAAATACAACGTTGCAAATATCTACAATAGTAAGCGTTATGTCCGTATTTTATAACACAAACATAAAAGTGTATATATTTTCTGATTAGTTTTGTTCTATTGCAATAAGATAGCCTATACTCTAAGGATTAATTATTAAAGCATAATGAAAACAAATATGAATTTTGGTTGCAGTTAAACAACATTGTGTCTAACTATATAACGGACAATAAGAGATAGAGAAAAACACACAATGAAATACAGTCCTGCTACTGTGATAAAAACACTTACTATTTGTTCAAAACTATTAAGTCTACTCAAAATATCTTTGGATACATTGGTAAGTTCTGCTACATTTAAAGCAGCTAAGAATGAAGTATCTTTAATGGTTGTAACACATTGAGATAGAATCGTTGGGGTAATTTTGCGATAACATTGTGGAAAAATAATATACCAAAGGGTAAATGGAAAGCTAAAACCTTGTGCATGTGCTGCTTCAAACTGCCCTTTTGGTATTGCGTTAAGCCCGCCTCTAATAATTTCTGCCATAACAGAAGTTGTATATAAAAATAACCCTATCGTTCCCAAGACCGCATAGTTAGCTGGTATATTAAAAATACTAGGCAATACAAAACAGGCTGCATACATCCACAAAAGTAGAGGGGTATTTCTAAAAATTTCAATATATGCTCCAGCAAGGTAAGATAATATTTTCCAAATTCCACTGTGTCCATAATTTCTAATAACTGCTAAAATTGAACCAAATATAATAGCCCCGCTAGCAGCAAAAAAAGCCATTACAATCGTAAGCCAAAGCCCATTTAATAAAGCATAAAAATCTACTAACTCCATTTTTTACCTCGATGAATGTGCTTTTTTTAGTTTCTCTTCATATCGTCTTACTACAAACGAAAGACAATAACAAACAAGAAAATAAAACATTCCAGCAATAATATAAGCTGGAGCATAATTTAAACTCGATTGTGCGTAGGAATCTATTCTATACATAATTTCAGCCCCAGCGATAATTGCTAAAACTGATGTATTTTTTATTAAATTCACAGCTTGATTGGTAGATGGTGGCAAAATCACTTTTAAAGTTTGTGGTAATATTATATATGCCATACTTTGAAAATAGCTAAAACCTTGTGCATGTGCTGCTTCAAACTGCCCTTTTGGTATCGATAAAATACCACTTCTCACTACTTCACTCATATATGCTCCATGATACACGCCTATCCCAATTACTCCAATGACCAATACATCTAATGTAACACCAATGATAGGTATCATTGGTAAAACAAAATAGAGAAAAAAAAGATTGATAAGCAAAGGAGTATTTTGAAAAAATTCAACATACACTCTAGCCCAAAGTTTTAAAATTGTGAATTTGGAAGTAGCTAATAACGCATGAAATACTCCCATAATTACCGCTATACAAAGTGCTAAAAAACTTACAAGCAGTGTTGTACCAAATCCACTTATAAAAATATCAATATGTGAAAATGTGTCAGCCCATCGCCATAATGCAAAAGGTGAAGTATCCAAGCTTTATTCCTTAAAATGAAATTAATAGTATATTGATAGACTAATTCAAGAATCTATAAATACAGCATTATTACAATATATAGAATGAATAGAATCGTTATTTCAGATTCCATTTTTGTGCTAGTTCATCTATTTGCTCTTTATGATTTATAACAAAATCATTTACAAATTTGCTCCATTGTTCATCATTTTTACGTGTTACGATACCGTATTCTTGTGGGTCAAGAGACTCATCTAAAATCTCATTCTTATCATCTAAATAGCCACGTAAAATAGATTTATCCACAGAAAAAGCATCTATTCTTTTAGAATCTAATGCACTTTTGAGGGAAGGATAATCTGGATATTCACTGATTTTAATTGTGATTCCAATTTCTTTTGCTACTTTACTAAGCACTGCATTAGTGGTTGCTGATTGAGCCACGCCTATTTTTTTACCATCAAGGCTTTTAAAATCTGTGAAATTATTTTCTTTTAGTACTAAAAATCCTATTGGGTCGCTATAATAAGGCTCTGAAAAATTATACGTCTTTTTTCTTTCTTCTGTGATAGTAAATGTTGCTATCACTGCATCTAAACTACCATTGTCTAAAAGAGGTCCTCTCGTTTTAGCTGTAACAGGCTTTAAGTCAATTTTTGTTTCATCTCCTAGAATCTCTTTTGCTAGTAATTTCGCCATATCAATCTCAAAACCTTCTATAGTATTTGTTTGTGGATTCCACAAAGCAAAATTTGGAGCATCTTTTTTGACACCAATGACCAATTTATCTTTGGCTTTAATAGAATCTAAAGTATTAGCATTCACAGATGATTTACTGCTATCATTACATGCAATCAATAATAACCCTAAACTCATTAAAAATAATTTTAAAAAATTCATACTAGAACCTCCTATAAAAATTAATGTGTTAAAATTTTGCTTAAGAACATTTTAGTTCTTTCGCTTTTTGGATTCTCAAAGAAGTTTTTAGGTGTTTCACTTTCTATAATTTTTCCATCTTCCATGAAAATGATTCTATCAGCAACTTCTTTAGCAAATCCCATTTCATGTGTTACTATAACCATGGTCGTGCTTTTTTCTTCAGAAATTTTTTTCATAACATCAAGTACTTCTTGCACTGTCTCTGGATCAAGTGCACTTGTTGGTTCATCAAATAAAATAATTTTTTTTTGCGTACAAAGACTTCTGGCAATAGCCACCCTTTGTTGTTGCCCACCACTAAGAGAGTTGGGATAAACCTTTGCTTTATGCTCAAGCCCTACAACCTTAAGATATTTAAATGCCAATTCTTCTGCCTCTTTTTTACTTTTTTTCTGAATCTTTGTGGGTGCTAGGGTAAGGTTTTGTAAAACTGTCATGTGTGGATATAAATTAAAATGCTGAAAAACCATAGCACAATATTTACGACAAATTGTAAGCCTTGTTTTATGATTAAGCTCAATATCATTTATGATAACTTTCCCTGAACTAATGTCCTCAAGCCCATTCATGCATCGAATTGTTGTGCTTTTTCCACTACCGCTTGGACCTATGATAACAAGCTTCTCTCCTTCATTAATTGTGAGATTAATATCTTTTAAAACATGATGTTTGCCAAAATATTTATTTACATGCTGAAGTTGTATCAATATAATATTCCTTGAGATAATTTTATAAACTTTTACAAGCATAAAGCCTACCAAAAAACTATAAAAAACACAATACTTTCTCATATATTATTATTGATATTCTCATAAAATTACAAAATGTAACAAAGGAAATATATAGTGTAACTTTATTGCGATATTATATAAGCAATATTTTAAAATTGAGAATCAAAGCCAATCTATTTCTCTTTTTCTTGTTGCCTAAACGCTATTGTGGTAGTTTATATACTACGAGTCAGAATATTTGTGCATAATATTTGTAGAATGTAAAAGAATATTCTGTGTTACTTTTGAATTTTATGACTTTGCACATAAATCATTGATATATTGCAATATATATAATATATTCACAAAATTCTAGGATTAATATGTCAGTATGGCAAATGTTGAAAGATAAGTTTAGTATTCTATTCCTTCTTTTTTTAGTCTTTCACGCAAATGACGCATTTGAATATTTTTATCAAAGCACCATTGCGGTGCAAGGAGACTTTCATCATGTGCACCAGCACTTACACGTTGCAATATAATACTTGGAGGAATGATTCTTAATGATTGAATTATAGCTTCTGTATAATCTTCAAGTGTAATTGGATTATATTCCCCTTTTTTATACATACGTGCTAATGCTGTTCCCTCAACGACGTAAAGCGGGTGAATCTTGAGAGAATCTACCCCATAATCAAGAATAGTTTGCAGAGAATGTATCATCATATCAATAGTTTCATTTGGTAATCCATAAATGAGATGTGCACAAACTTTTATACCCCTTTTTCGTGTTTCTCCAAAAAGCTTTCGCACTCCTTTCATAGTGTGTCCACGATTGGTGATTTTCAGTGTTTCTTCATACACAGATTGGATTCCATACTCTAGCCAAATCTCTTTCCCGTCTCTGACAAAAGTTTGCAGAAAATCAAGTAGTTTTGAATCCACGCAATCCACTCTTGTGCCAATACTCATGCCTACAACATTAGGGAGACTTAATGCTTTTGTATAAAGAGCTTTTAGTGTATCAAATGGAGCATAGGTATTGGTAAAGCTTTGAAAATACACCATATATTTTGTGATTCCAAATTTATTTTTATGAAAATTTGCATGATAAAAAAATTGCTCTTCTAATTCTTTTAACTGCATGGGCAAAAGCGGATTAGAAGTAAGTGAGAAATTCATTTTAAGTTTTTTAGGATTAGTTAAGATTCCTGTATTATTAGACATATTGGAATCTTGTTGTGCTGTATTGTGCCATAAAACTTCAGATATTATGTGTGGCTGCGATGTGGCATTATGTTGTTGTGCATATTGTGTTGGTAAATTTGTAGAATCTTGAGATTCTGTAAAGAATGTTTTTTTAGAATCTTGCGATTGGCTTGTTACATGCACTTTATTTTTCATAACAAGTGAAGGAGAAAATGTCTCATTTTTGCAATAGATACAACCCCCTTTAGCGACAAAACCATCAATATTTGGGCAAGTAAAGCCACTTAGAGAGATTGGAATCTTTCGCACTTTTTGTCCAAATCTTCTTTTAAAATAGCGACCAACGGTAAGCATGACTTTCATGAAATAATCCTTTAGCATACAATATAATGTGATTGTAAAATATACATTTTTATATGCTAATTCTACATTGTTTATTTAATAAAAATGGCATTATAAAAAAATTTATTCAAGTTTCTAAGATTCGTACTACTAGGCATACATTTTATTTACTTTCTTTTGATATTATAATAGCAATTTTTAGTTTTATTTAAGGAGTAAATCATGAATGGGAGTGATAAACAAGCAAGGGGTCCAGCGGCTCCTGTTACCTCAATAGCTGTAACAATGATAGAAACAGACTTTAGAACAGAGATGACAAATATACAAGGTTTTGGGAGTGTGAATGGATTCTTTGATGATGAAGAAAATCTTAAAAACAATAATCGTTTTACTATTGAGACAACAAGCATAGGATTTGGCGAAATAACACAAGCTACATTTGGCAATATGCCAATCGAACCAATACGCACACAAATAACAGCTGATGGGACTTTCGCACATGGGATATATTCTCAATAGTAGGGCATGGTGGCTCTGAAGACACATCATTTGACCATAGTTTCTTTTGTGAGGAGCGTTCTTATAATGGTAGTAATACCGTGAGTGTAACACTTAATATGTTTTAATTATTCATACATAATATGCAGAATAGTAGATAAATACACTATAAGGAGATTTATATGGATTTTTCTATGACTATACCCCACATCATTGATACTGCGACACACAGATATGAGAGACAAGACACACAACATACTTCAATTACCATAGCCACTACTTTTGATACCACAGCACTGCCGACATTAGAATCTTTGCGACATAATAACTATACCTTAGTCATGCAATCTTACCCTTACCGTACTATATCGCAATCACATACCGATATAACAAATATGCAATATGCACAAAGAGATACTAAGGAGATAGAAACACAAGATTCTAAAACTAAAGATTTTAGGTTTAGGGAGGACGATTCCCTATCAAGCAACACGAAAAAATCTAAAATGAAGAAAAAAGCATCTCATGGTGAGAAGCAAATCACCGAGCTTTTTCATGATATTACCACTTCACCTAGCCAAGAGAGACAAGTCTATCTTGAGAGATTTATACAATCCATACCTTTTACTATCACATATTGTAAAGATAATGATGAAAGAGAGGAGTGTTGGGATACTAACAAAGACCAATGGCAGGATAAAAAAATCGCTGGTTTTAGCGAGATATACCAAGCATGGGAAAAGTCTCTAAAAGACCTAGGTGATATTACTATCGGAGATAATACTATACAAAGTAATTCGGCAAAATTCTCACATACAGCTTTTCATGCTGCTTATAGTTTTTGTCAGAAAAAATATGGATTACAAGCAGTGCGGAATAAACAATATGCAATCTATAAAAATCCTTTTGGTAATTCTTTAGAATCGACAAAAGAAATTGTAGAATTTGTTATTAAAAAAGAATTAGAAAATTTGCAAATGATAAAAGATAACCCCAATAGAATACAATTTGTGGTAAAAGCAGGGGACACAACTGATATACAGCATTTTAGAGATATATATGGATTAAACCATATACCAAATATTCTATTCTTTACCACATTTTTAGATAATCTCAATACTCTTACCATACAAGGTAAAAGCAATGCAACAAACCTCTGTGGTAGATAACAAAATTACAATTAATTGCTTAACAGAGCTTAGTGCTGTATGTGATTGAAGTTAGCTATAAAACTTATCTAACTTAGAATCTAGAATTACAATATAAATAATTATCCTTAAAAAAATATGTAGAAAATATAATGCCATGATTTGGTAGTTCATGTCGCATTACACATCATAGAATTCATTGTTATAATATATTAAATTTCATCGGATATTCAGGAATTATTAGAGTGATTTGACAATATTATTTATACAACGAATTGATTCTCTATTCTTGAATAGCTTATTTCTATTTGGTATTGTATAGTTGATTTTATGGAATCTAAAAATCATAGTATTTGTGTATAGAGAAGATCCAATATGACAATTAATATTTTGTGTTCTAATAGCTTGTGATTCTAGAATCTTTTTGCAAATGTAATTTGGATTCATAGTTTTTAAAAGTTTTTATCAATATTGTCCCTTTGACTTGTGTTACTAGATTTTTGTATGATTGCTATTTTTACATTCAATCGCTTTAACTATGGATTGTGTCAATCTTTGAATAGCAAATTTTCAGTATAATATTATTGAATATTAAAAATTTGGAGTAGAAATGAAACGGGTAGCTACTTTAATACTATTAATAGCTCTATATATCTTCCCAAACACACAGGCAAAACAAGAAGCAAGCCTTACTGCTCTTTCTTTAAGTACAGAAGAAATAAGGCAAATTAGTGAGTTAGCAGGACTTGATTTACTAAATTCTGAATTCGTAAAAAATGGAGATAGGGAAAGCAAGAAAGTTATTGCAATTTCAGATTTTTATAATCTAGCGGATTTTCCAATTGATTCTATACTGTTGGCACGTATTTTTCTACAAACATTGCAAGATTCTAAAGTTTTTATGTTAACCAATGCGATTGGTGGAAATGCTTCAAACATAGATCCTATGTTAGATTCTATTCGCTCTTTGCGAAATAACAAAGAATTTAGCGATATTATCCCAAAGAATGCCCTTATTGCACCACAATACTCATTAAGTGGCAGAATCTCAAGCGAACTCAAAGAACTTGGTACAAAAACTTTGGTGCAATACACTATTATTTTAAACATCACTAATCTAAAAAATGGGCTTATAGAATGGAATTATGTAGATTTGATGAAAAAAGTTTATGAAGGAAAAATCCCAAATAACCTTTCTACACAGACACGTTACGGGCTTATCTGCAATGGGAGAATCAAAACCGATATGACGATAAAAGAAGCTTGCGAATTAGCTATTGCAGAGATTTGGGAGGGGAGTTTTCGTGATATTCCTAAGAATGCAATGTCCCATATTGCTCAATATGCTAAGAAGGCTTGTGAGTTAGATTCTGCCTTTGGATGCAGAGCGGTAGGTGCATCCTATCGCTATGGAGTAGGAGAAAAACAAGACTTTACAAAAGCAATGGAATTTTATAAAAAGGCATGTCAAAATCAAGATGGCAATGCCTGCTACAATGTTGCCTTATTGTATCAAAATGCACAAGGTGTTAAGCAGGATTTTAATATGGCTTCTAGCTATGCACATCAATCCTGCCACACAAATTTTGAGGCTGGTTGCGAATTATTTAAAAGGCTTGAAATGCTAGTGCAACAAGATGAACTTGATGAAAGAGGGCATGAGTTAGAGCGACGATGTGAGCAAAAGGTGGGATTATCATGTGGTAATTTAGCATTCTATTATTATCATGGTATCAATGGAGCAAGTCGTAATCCTATAAAAGCAGCATTTTTATTCCAAAAAGGTTGTGATTTGAATGATGTGAATAGTTGTTATCAATTAGGATTATGGTATGTACAAGGACTTGGTGGAATGTTAAAAGATTCTAAAATTGCTGCCAATCTTATGGAGAAAGCTTGTGAGGGTATAAAGATAAAGCAAAATTGCGATAAGACGTTGCCTATTGATAAATGTGAAGTAAATTTTGATTTTCTCCGTAGCAATGCCTGTTTCAGTTTAGGTGGCATATATGAGCATGGTGGGGTACATTTAGACAAAGACACACAAAAAGCCCTTAAATTTTACAAGAAATCGTGTGATTTAAATTTAAAGAATTCATGTGTGGCGTATGATAATCTTAAAGAGAGCCTGAAATAGAAAGGTTGGGGTTGGAGAATCTTATGAAATCCTAAGCAAAAACTATTAAGAATCTATAGGGGATAAATATAACAATCTTAAACCAAACAAGAATAGCAATGTAGCTTCATTATCTTTTGTATTACCTGTGTAATTTATGCAAATAATCTTAGATACCCACAATTATCTCTATATTGTTTCAATTCTAATACTTGTAAGAGTATATATCCACATTCATTATTATTATTATTATTATTCATCTAGCCTTGTAAGCACAATATGAATTATTATCAATTCAGTGTATTTATTGGTATAATCCAAAATAGGACTCAAAATATTATTATGTCTTTAGGGTTTGTAGAATCCAATTTTATTCTAATTGAGGATATAAATTAATCATCAAAGTTTTACAATATTATTGTCATAAAGGATATTGGCACTAAGAATACGTGATTATTCTTTATAATATACAGATTCATAATATTTAAAACCATCACGATTCATCTTATATCATTGCTTTATTCGAAATGAGTGGGAGATTTTTCTGTTTATTACTATTTGGTTACATATTGTGAGATTCTGAAATATCTGTAAGTATTATGGCAATACAATATTTCTTAAAAACCCTATCACATCAAATTTCGCTTTTATACAATCAAAAATTAGAGTAAAATTCTATCGAATATCTTTGTAAATACAATGTTTTAATCCATATATAATATACGGATTAAATAATGAAAGTATTACAAGGCTTATTTAACTTTGTTTTAATCTCTCTAATCTTGCTTCTAAAATTTCAAAATTTTCTCTTAATTCTTCAATTTTTGTCATTTTTGTCAAACTTCCTTTTAAATAATTCGGAGGAATGCGAATTTCAAGCAATTCATCTGTATAAATCATGCTTTCACCACTTTTTTTATAAATTTCTGATAGATGCTCAAAGCCTTTTTGTGAAAAAAAATGGCAATACAATCCAATTGCTTCATTTTTATCTTGCAATCGTAAAATAAGAATACCTGCATTAGCAACTGCAATGAAACTATCTACATTTTCACCTAAAATAGTTATCTTTGGCACAATGCCACGTAGAGAAAGCAAAATATCGTATGGTTTTAAGCGATATCTGTGAATCTTATGTGAATCTCCGCTATTTTTTTTGTTTTCAAATTGTGTGCTAAAACCACAAGGTGCGAAATCAGCGATACCAACATCATAATACTCAATATTTGAATCCTTATTGCTTCCATACACTCTTTGTCCACGAAATACCTCAATATTCATGTCTCCTAAACGCAATAAATCGTTTTGTTGCTGAAAATTAGACAGATAATAGCTTGCACGTAAGTCGTGAATTTTTGCTTCTTCTATGCTCGTAATTTTAGAAAAACGAGTCTCTTGCTTAGAGCGAAAAATATCCATAATTTCATGAATATTGATAAGTTGATTATATTTGCCATCTTTTGTGTAAAAGTAAGGATGATTCGCATTGATATGCAGTATATCCTTGTTATTTCGTGATATAACAAGGATAGAAAAATCATAAGATTGATGTGGAAAAATATTTTTTGGTAGTTCAATAACTGCTTCTATCATACGTTCTTTTACCAATTTTTCACGTAATTTTTCTTCTAAAAAACTTTTCTGCAATGTTTGATTTCGCACAATAAAAACACCTTTGTGTTTTAGGTGAGAAAGGGCATGTGTGAGAAAAACAAGCTCTGGATAATTTTTTGCTAAAATGCCAATTTTACTAAAACGTTCATCTTCTTTCAGCTGCTCTACACCCATGTGTGCGTAAAGGGGTGGATTACAAATGACTTTATCAAATTGTCGCAATGATTCACCAATTTTAAAAACTGGTTGCTTTAAAATGTCATTAACAAAAAGGTGATATTCCCTTATTTTTGCAAATCTCGCAATTAATTTAGCAATATTAGATAGCCTATCATCAAGTTCTTCTCCATACAGTTTTATATATGGATTAAGATTTCCAATAGATAAGAAAATACTGCCAATGCCATAACATGGATTATATATTTCATCGTCATCACGTAATTCTAGCAATAGAGTTAATAAATCATTGACTTCTTTGGGAGTTGAGTAATAATATAGTTTATTTGTTGTTCTTTTTTGTGAAATAATATGCAAAAATTGTTCTATATCATTTAATTCAATACTGCTTGAATAAAGAACTTTTAAAACCTTTAAGATATTGACACTATTGCTTATTGGCACATATAGTGCATTACCAATAAGATTGCTAATGGCATGTTGAAATTCCTCTTTAATTGGTTTTCTCTTATGTGCTTTAATAATCATTTGAGAAATACATTCTGCTTTTTCCTTTTTAAACACAAAAAGCTCTAGCATAATGGTTACGACATCTAGAATATCAGAATGATAACGTTTAAGATAGTCAAAACAATCAAGCAACTTTTTCACAGTAAACCTTAAATTTTGCTAAAATCTTAAACATATTATATCTTAAAATTTTGTGTAAAAAAACATTGAGAATAAAAAACATCATTAAGCTATATTTACACTTAAGAAAATAATTTTGTTATTTTAAATAATGTAGTACAAACCGTTAGTGTAAAAATTATTTTTAAATTATTATTCATTAATTGGAAGAAAAAATTGGGGATTGGTATCAATCATAAATGCCAATGCTTCAAATCTTGTGCGTATAAAAGCTGAAAATCTATTTTTTGTAATTGCAGCACTAAATGGAAGAAAATGCAAAATAGGTAACTGTAATTTTTGTAGATACAGTACTGGATTCTGAGAATTACTTCGCTCAATATAAAATTTTCGCTCAAAGATTCTTGAAAGCGTATTACATTCATCTTCTACTTCATTGCTAAAATGATTATCTGGCTCAAAATCATAAATATGGACATTCAAACACAGTTGCTTACTAATATCAAAGATAAGTGTTGAAATATCAGAATCTCTATGCCCGTCGCCTGCTACAACAAGTAGACTTTCAGTTGCATTTGGTGGATACAACATCTTGCCATTATTATAATGGGCGTGTTTTGCTAATGTGTAGTCGTAATTGTCAGGTTGGAGTGAATTTTTCGCAGTTTTAAAAACTGGTATTTTGCTTTCCCATAAAACACGTCGATGAGAGCGTTTAGAAAAAAGTTCATGCCCAACAACAATTATTCCAATTTTTTTCCCAAATTTATTTCTTAAAGTTTGCACAAAATCACGATTTTCATAATCGATGGTAACTGCTATATCATTTTGATGAAATTGCTCAATTTCCCCAATAGTTTCAAAATCTGTTGCATGTAATACTTTGATTGTGAGTTTTGTGCTTTTGAGATGTCTATGCAGGTAAATTGCTTCTTTACAATCAAAAAGGATTTGTTCTCGTGTTTGCAGACACATATCAACAATCAAATATATTTCTCGTCCAAAAGGAGAAGGAAATTGTCCTATGTCTGATTTTATACGGTTATAAATTGTTTGCACAACTTTGGGTTCACCGGCTACTAATAGTACATCACCTGGCCATATTATAGACTGTGAAGTAGCGATTCTAAAGCTATTGTTCCGATAGATTCCAACAATTTTCCAATTTATTTGTTCAATAGTGCCAACTTGACGGTAAACAAAAATGCTACCACTAGGTATACCGATTTCCATAACTTCGCCTTGTTCCAACCCAAAGCCACGTGGAATAATAGGAACGTTTGGTAAACGTGATAAGAGACGAGAAGCTATTGCATTTGTCTGTGTAATTAATATGAGATTAGAATCGTGTTGAGTGAGTGCCTCATATTGACCTGTGAGAGCATGAATGTTGCATATAATACGAATTTTTTTGTATTTTTTTCTTAGGTAATGATACACTGCATGACTTTCTTCTTCATTTGCTAGTACAATAAACGCATCACTTATGTCTTCGTCAGCAAGGACATTGTCTAGCCGAAATGTCGAGGTATAATCGCATTCATAGAATTTAAAAGTACTTGGAACATGTGCTGGTAATAGACTCGCATCTTTATGCACTACAATGTAAAAATTATTGCTTGAATGTTCATTGATAATCTTATAAAGAAAATGTAGGGCTATATCACCATCAACAACAAGAAGTATATGTTTCACAAATATCCTTTAAAAATTAAAATTAGAATCTTGAAACATTTTTGTTATCCTAATGTATTCTACCAACTCTTTAAAAATAAAACAATAAAATTAAAAAATAAAATTGCAATTCTTGAAAATGTTTATTATAATATTGGGCATTGAAGTTTCACAATAGAGCAACAAAAAAGCAAGTATGTAAAAAGGAAAAATATGCCAAAACAAAAAATAAATGGCTCAAAAATGTTGATAGAAGCATTACATTTGGAGGGTGTAGAAGTAATTTTTGGTTATCCTGGTGGAGCTGTTTTAAATATTTATGATGAAATTTATAAGCAAACATATTTCCGTCATATTCTTACAAGACATGAACAAGGAGCCATACATGCAGCAGACGGATATGCAAGAGCAAGTGGTAAGGTAGGAGTAGCGATTATAACTTCTGGACCCGGCTTTACTAACGCCGTTACTGGCATTGCTACTGCTTTCACGGATTCTATTCCTCTTGTTGTCATTAGCGGACAAGTTCCCCTCTCTCAAATTGGCACCGATTCTTTTCAAGAGATTGATGCAGTAGGAATCTCACGTCCTTGTACAAAACATAATTATCTTGTAAAAAGTATTGAGGAATTGCCAAGAATATTAAAGGAAGCATTTTATATTGCAAGAAGTGGTAGACCTGGTCCTGTATTGATTGATATTCCAAAAGATATAAGTGCAGAATATGGTGATTTTCTCTATCCAAATAGTATTTCCTTAGCAAGTTATAAACCCACAACAAAGGGAAATTCAAGGCAAATAAAAAAATTGGCACAGGCTATTTTAGAATCACATAATCCTCTTTTCTATATTGGCGGTGGTGCCGTTATCTCAAATAGTTATGATGAAATAAGGGATTTGCTTGCGATTACACAGATTCCAAGTGTCGAAACATTGATGGCAAGAGGTATTAGTCAAGGAAGCCCAAATTGCCTTGGTATGCTTGGTATGCATGGTACTTATGCTGCAAATATGGCTACAAGTGAATGTGATTTACTTATTAGTCTTGGTGCGAGATTTGATGATAGGGTAACGGGAAAAGTTAGCGAATTTGCAAAGTTTGCAAAAATTGCACACATTGATATAGACCCAAGTTCAATAGGGAAAATCATACAAGTAAATTACCCTATTGTTGGGGATTTAAAGCTTGTTATACAAGAATTAATTGAGGAATTAAAGAATCAGGTATTAGAAGATACCGTCATAAAAGCACGTGAAGCTTGGCTTACAAAACTTAAAAAATGGAATGCAGCACATCCATTAACATATCAGGATTGCATAGAATATACACAAGATGTTAGCCCATCTACCATTAAAATTAAGGATTGCAGCATTAATCCCATTCTCAAACCACAATGGGTTATTGAAGAGACAGGTAAAATATTAGGAGATAAAGCTGTTATTACAACGGATGTGGGACAACATCAAATGTGGGTTGCTCAATTTTATCCTTTGAGTGCCAAACGTCAATTTATTACAAGTGGTGGACTTGGTACAATGGGTTTTGGAATGCCTGCGAATATGGGGGTTTCTATTGCATTAGAAGAAATAAAAAAACAAAGTGGCATTGAAAAAATAGCTGTTAGTTTTTGTGGCGATGGCGGAGTTTTAATGAATATACAAGAGCTGATGACTTATGTAGAATCTAATATTAAGGGGATTAACATTATCCTCAATAATGGATATCTTGGCATGGTGAAACAATGGCAGGACTTTTTTTATGAAAAACGTCTCTCACATGTGAATCTTACACAGCCAAATTTTAAAATGTTAGCTGAAAGTTTTGGTGCATTGGGATTAGAAGCACGCACCAAACAAGAATTCAGAGAATGTCTCCAAATTGCTATTGAAAGTCCAAAGGTAAGTTTGATAAATGTGTGGGTTGATAGAGATGAAATCGTTTTACCAATGGTACCCGGTGGCAATCCTTTATACAAAATGATATTGGAATAAGGAAAGAATATGCAAAAAAGAATTATTGGTATTACAGTAGTTAATGAGCATAGTGTTTTAGCACGGATATCTGGATTATTTGCTGGTCGTGGATATAATATTGATAGTCTCACGGTTGCTCCGATACCCGATAGTAACTTATCTCGAATTACGATTGCTACACGTGGCGATGAAAAAGTATTAGAACAAATCATTAAGCAACTCCATAAACTCATTCCTGTTTTAAATGTCATTGAAAGTCAAGAAATAAGTACACAAGAGATTGTTTTAATAAAATTTGACAACAATGAAAAAATTGGAGCTATAAGTGCTATAGTCAATGCACATGGAGGAAAAATTATTACTTGTAGTGAAAAAAATATTGTGTATAGCATAAGCGGTGAAACACAAATAATAAAGGATATTATCATATCATTAAAGAGCTTTGCCCCAAAAGAGATTATTCGTAGCGGTGTTGTCGCTATAGAAAAGTAGCAATAGTAATACTGCAAAAGTCTCAGTATTATTGCAATACTTATGCTTTTTGCCTTTTTTAAATGTAATTACAAATTTCTTTGGAAAACTGTAGTTAGATATGAAGTCTATTTGTTGAATAGCCATTGTATTGTGTTCCATTAAGGTTTGCTAACTACATATTACCCAAAATCTACATGATATTTATATGAATATTTATGATTCTGAATCATTTGACAAATTAATATATATATATATCACTTGAAAGGATAGTTAAATACAGGCAAAGAGTGAAACCCAATAAGAAAACCCCAAGCCTCTATTATATCTCTATTCAATTAGAATGATTGTAGTGCATTATTGAGGGCATGTTGCAAATCATCTACATCTTCGATACCAACACTAAAACGTAAAAGATTTTGCGTTATATTCATTTTCTCCTTGATTTCTATTGGTACACTACCATGACTCATATAATATGGGGCTCCATAAAGACTTTCGACTCCACCTAGACTTTCTGCTAATGTAAATATCTCAAGATTATTAGCAAAAACTTGCATTTGCTTGTAATCTGCCTTGAGATATACACTCACTACTCCACCAAAACCATTTTTCATTTGTTTTTTTGCCAAATCATGTTGCTTGAATGTTTTGAGACCGGGATATAATACCTTTTCTACTTTAGAATGTGATTGTAAAAAGTCAGCGATTATAAGGGCATTATCACAATGTTTTTGCATACGTAAAGCAAGTGTTTTTATACCTCGCAAGTTCAAATATGAATCCATAGGAGACAGGACCATACCAGTAGAATTACTAACAAATCGTAATTTTTCATACAACGTGTCATTCGCAACACATACCGCTCCAGAGATACTATCACTATGTCCATTAATATATTTTGTCATACTATGTACAACGATATCAATACCCAAATCAAGAGGTTTTTGGATATATGGTGTAGCAAAGGTATTATCAACAACACTTATGATATTGTGTTTTTTTGCAAAATCTGCAATCATTTCTATATCGCAAAGTGTTAGAAAAGGATTGGTTGGGGTTTCTGTCCAAATCATTTTTACATTTTTATTGTAATATCGTTGCAGATTGTCTGCATCTGTTAAATTGATAAAATGAGTTTTTATTCCAAAATTTTCGAACACTCCACTAAGTAATCTGCGTGTACCGCCATAAATATCATCAAAACATAAAATCTCATCTCCCGATTGTAGAAAACTAAGAATCACAGCTACTTCTGCTGCCTGTCCACTTGCATAGCATATAGCATATTTAGCATTTTCTAAACATGCTATTTTTGATTCTATAACTTCTCGTGTTGGATTTGATAATCTTGAATAACCGTGATTGAGACATGTTGTTTCATAGTTAGGTTTAGCAAAAGTGCTGCTAAAGTGTATAGGACATACAACATCACTTGTTGTATGCCCACTCAAATTAGGGTATTCATCTATATGGATACTGTTGGTTTGAAAATGTGTTGTAAATTTCGGATTGAATTTCATATTGTCTCCTAAGAATCTATTTGCAATAATTTTTGTGTTGCATTTTGTAAAATTGGGATTAGGTCACTAGATTCAATATTTTGGTTGATTATATCTACAAAATAACTACCGACAACTACACCATATACTTTATTTGTTAAAAGGGCAATTTGTTGGGCATTATTAATACCAAAACCAACCATAACATGCTTTGATTCTAAAGCACAAATTTCAACTATATTTTGGATATATTCTAATACGTCAGAATCTATTTGCGTTTGTTGTCCGGTTAAACCATTTCGTGCAATGACATAAACAAATGGGGATTTGGTTTGCATTGCTATTTCTTTTACACGTTTATACGATGTCAGGGGAGCAATAAGCTCGATAAAACAAATGTCATATTGATGACAGAGACTACGCACACCAAAATCTTCTTGTCCATAAATTAAATCCGGTATTATTAAGCCATATCCTCCAGAATCTTTTAAGTTTCTTATAAAATTTTCTATTCCGTAGCGAAAGATAATATTGGCATATGTCATTGCTATAATATTCTTAGATGTGTTTCTTACTAAAGCTTCAATGATAGTAAAGCCATGCTTAGGAATAAAACCATGTTTTAAGCTATAATCACTCGCTTCTTGTATCAATATGCCATCTGCATTTCCATCTGAAAAAGGAAATTGTACCTCTAAAAAATTTGCACCACCTTTTAAGATACCAGTGGCTGCACCTAAGCATGAATATATAGTGGGGTAACCAGCGACAACGTGTCCCATAAGCTCTATTTTTTGCTTCCCCATAAATTCTATTTTTTGTTTCATTGCACGTCTCAATTCAATTAATCTTATATTTTTCTATAAAATTGCAAGATTACACAATTATACCAAAATATTGGTATTACCAACTTGAAATATACATGTTTTTACAACAACATGGGATAAATTATGCAATATATAATCTATGATATATAAATATCAAGATTATATATGTTTTTTGACATTACTAGCACATTATTGTTTGTAACAATGCGTGAGTGGATTGGTGGTGATAAGACCTATATTGAATATTTTTGTATATTTGAAAGTTGTGCTATTTTTAGCATTTGGATGGCTGTCAATTACATTTGCGATAGAATCAATTTTCTTCTATTCTTTACCTTTTATAATGTTTCGGTTTTTAGACATAATTCTTCATAACGTTGCCATTTATATTCAAGATTCTGCATTGCAATTTCTAATTCTTTGCTAAGAGTATGAATGCCATATTTTTCATATTCACTTGGAATTGATAACTGATGCTCAAGCATTTTGATGCGTGTCTCTAAAATCGGTATTTCTTCTTCTAATTTTTCATATTCTAATTTTTCTTTATAACTTAGTTTTTTTGGTTTTTGTATAGTATGAGAATTATTTTTGATATGTGTAATGGAATCTACATTATCTTGCGGTGATAGATTCTGTATGGAATGTATCTCTTCTAATTCATCTTGTATATCAAGAAATTCATTGTATTTTGCATATGTAATAATATGATGAGGCTCTGCATTATTATCTTGCAAAACAAGAAGTCTTTTTGCTATTTTATCGACAAAATATCTATCATGACTTACAAAAATGATAGCACATTCATAACTTTGCAAGTAATTTTCTAAAATATTCATCGTAGCAATGTCTAAATCATTTGTTGGTTCATCTAAAATCAAGCAATCATACTCTTTTGTGAATAAAAGTGCCAAAGCAACACGTGATTTTTCACCACCACTCAACATACCAATCTTTTTTTCTAAGTCATCTTGTGGAAATAAAAAGCCCTTTAAATATCCATAAACATGAATATTTTTGCCACGGACATTTACTCTATCCCCACCATTTGGACAAAAAGTTTCAATAAGAGTCTTTGAATCATCTAACATTGTTTTATGTTGGTCAAAATATCCGATTTTCACATCACCCCGCCTTATAATTCCATCATAATGAATGTGATGAGCTGATAATATGGCAGGATTATCACCAATTAGGCTTTTTAAAAATGTGCTTTTACCGCAACCATTTTTGCCTACAATAGCTAATCTTTCTTGCTGCATAATACGGATATTGAGATTATGTATAAGCAGTTTATTGTTGACATAAAGACTAAAATTAGTAAGTTCAAAAATCATTTTTTTTGTATTTTTTACAGTGATTTTTGGCAAATCGTATAATGTTTTTTCCAAAGTTTGACTCATATCTTTCACAAGCTTTGGCATAGACTTTACTTTTGCTCTCAATGCTAAAAGTCTTTCTTTTCTGCCTTCATTTCTTTTTCTACGTGCCTGTATGCCTTGTTGCAACCATTTTTCTTCTGTTTTAAGAATCTTTTTGAGAAGCTCATTTTCTTTTTCCATATTCTGCAATATTCGTTGTTTTGTTTGTAAATATGCCAAATATCCACCACTAAAATTATACAACTTAGCATTGTGAATCTCTATTATTCGTGTTGCAACAGAATCAATAAAGCATCTATCATGACTTATAAAAACAACACTAGTTTTCATATTTTTTATATATCTTTCTAAAAATTTTATCATTTCCACATCAAGATGATTGGTTGGCTCATCGAGTACGATAATGTCTGCACTTTTAATAAGCAAACTTGCGAGAGCAACTCTTTTTTGTTCACCACCGCTAAGAGAACTTGCTAAACGATTTGAGAATTTTTCCAATCCAAAGGATTGTTTGATTAAATCGATTTTAGATTCTAAATCCCATCCATTATGTCTGTCAATATAATTGGTAATTCTATTATATTCCTGATTTAATATTTCATTGTCTATAAAATTTGGAGTACAGGCAATTTCATGTAGTCGTTTATGTGCGTTTTCTAAATCATAAAAACTAGATTGTAAAACTTTTTCAACAGTATAGTGAGGATCAAAGTGTATATGTTGTTTTAAAGATAAGATTTGAATATCATTTCTCATAATTCTTTTTCCAGAATCTTGAGAAATACTGCCATCAATAATTTGCAGCAATGTGCTTTTACCGCAGCCGTTTTTTCCAATAATTGCAATTTTTTCATTTTCATCAATACTAAGATGACAATCTTTTAAAAGTACTTTTGTATCATATTGTTTGCTAATTTCAAGCAAAGAGAGTAAAATCATTATGCCTTACCCTTAAAAAGAGATTCTAAAGATTCCAAACCTAGCTTTTTTTCCTCTTTTTGCTCAATAGCTTCATTTCTGTTGTCCTCTTGCTGTTCTTTATCAGGGATTTCATGTAATTCAAAATCATAACCTGTAAGCATACTCGCAAGACGGATATTGACTCCAGATTTTCCAATTATTTTAGATTTTTGAGATTTTGCAAGCTGAATAATTGCCAATGGTTTTTGATTTTCTTCAGATTGTTTTTGAATCTTTACAGAAATGATTTGTCCCGGAGATAGAGCCTTAGCAATAAAAATTTCAGGTACACTTGAATATTCAATACAATCTATGCTTTCATTATGCAGCTCTTTACTAATAGCACTAATACGGACACCTTTGGTTCCTACTGCTGACCCAATTGGATCAATCTTTGGATTATTAGTATAAAGTGCTACCTTTGCTTTTTCACCCGGTATTCTGGCAACTTTATGTATAACCACATCACCATCTTTAATTTCTGGCACTTCAAGCATAAGTAGCTCTTCAAGTATTCTTGGTGTAGTCCGAGACAGCTCAATCTGTAATCCATTACGTGTAATGCGTGCAGATTTTAAAACACAACGTATAGGTTGCCCGATTTTAAAACTTTCGCCTTTGATACGATTTTTTAATGAGAGATTAGCACGTGTTTCACCTATTTCTACTGCCGTGTTGCCATTATCATCGACATATATCACGATTCCAATGACAATGTGATTAATGCTTTTTTCGATTTTTCTCAATGCCTCTTGCTCATTAAGCCTTTGAATTTGAAAATTAATATCATGAAAAATGTTATTGACGGCATTTCTATTCATGGTTTCTAAGTTAATTTGATATTCCAATTCATCTCCAATGCTTACACTCTCTACAAGATTGCTCGCTTCGCTTAATGGAATGTGTGTGGATTTCATTTCGGGTGTGAATTCATTATCATCACATACAATCATTTTTTGCACAAGACGTAAGTCTTTTGTTATTGAATCTTCTAAAACAATAAAATTTCCTGACTCATTAATTTCTTTTTTTGCCATTTTAATCATAGAATCTTTAATGGCTTCAATGACTTGATTTTGCGGCAATCCATTTTCTGAAGCGATTGCTTCTACTATATCTAACATTTTTTCCATATTTTAAACCTTAAGTGTGATTATTTTGTGAGGCTATAAGTAATACGAAGACTTCTATTATAGCAAAATTTCATTAATAGTAATTGTATGATATTTTCATAATCAAGACAACAATTATCTACACATTTTCATTCGAATTATTAAGATTTTTTAGCCAAAAGGTTTCGCAGCCCATCATACACTGCTCCTCCATCCAAAATAGCCTGCACTTCAGATGCTATAGGGGTATAAAGATTGTGTTTTTTACCAAGTTCTGTTATGGATTTAGCACTATATACACCTTCTGCTACTTCACCCAATTCTTTTAAGATATCAGTTAATTTTTTACCTTCTGCTAAAGCAAAACCTACTCGATAATTACGTGACATAATAGAATTTGAAGTAAGAAACAAATCACCACTTCCAGATAATCCTAGAAAAGTTTCTTGTTTTGCCCCAAAGTAATCTCCAAATCTCGCCATTTCTACTAAACCACGTGATAATAATGAGGCTTTAGCATTATTGCCAAGCTCTAAACCATCACTTATGCCACCAGCAATAGCAATAACGTTCTTATATGCACCAGCTATTTCAGCACCTATTACGTCATTTTGTATATAGGTTTTAATAAAATTTGGAAAGCAATCAGCATACTTTTGACTCAATGCCTGATTTGGTGAATGAATGACTAAAGCACATGGTTTTTTTGCCAATACTTCTTTGGCAAAGCTTGGTCCAGCAAGGTAACAAAGATTATTTTTATCAAAATGTTGTTCTAAAATCTCATTAACAAATGCACCACTACCTTGTTCAATGCCTTTGCTAGCAACTAGAATTTTCATATCTTTTTTACAAGATTCTAAAAATGTAGCCTGATTCATAAAATTGCGTAAAAAAGCACTTGCAATAGCTATAACGCACAATGGGTCGTGTGAATGTTGATGTATATTGACAAAATCTTTGTAATCAATTTGCATTATAGTGTGCGATGTTGATGGAAAACGATGGTGATGGATATTGGTATCATATGATTGTGTATTGTTATGCTTTTTATTGGAATGATGTTGCATTGTAATATGACTGTGGGAATCAAGTGGTGGTCGGTAAGTGTCTAATAATAATTTTCTACGTGAGAGAACAAAAACATTATTATTTTCATAAAAAGCAAAAGCTAGTGCTATTCCCCATGCTCCACCACCAAAGATAAAAATATCTCTCATTATTTTTGTCCCTCTAATTCCAACAACAGATGTTTATTGTGAATTTTTTCAATCTCTCCTTGCAATCGGAGCTTCTCTTCAGCTAATAGCTCTTTTACAGCATGAAGTCTTGAAATTTCTCGGCTTATATAATAAATATTATTGGAAAGATAAATTTTGGGAGCAAAAATACTTAGAATCAAAAACAATATACAAAATGCCATAATCAAATTGAATTTACCAAGCCCCACTTCGTTTGAAGTAAAATCCAATAATTCCTCTTTTTCAACATTAGATATTCTAGTAGATTTCATAGGATTTACAGACGATGTATTGAAGTCCATTCTTATATCTACATTCAACAATTACGCTAGTTGTGCCTTTAACATCCAAATAGCCTTTTCTAAATGTGCTATCTGAGAATCTGCATAACCTTGTGTAGTTGTATCATTATTTTCAGTTGCCACTTTTGAGAGTTTTTGAAATTTGGAGAGAAAATATTTATAATCCTCTAAGATATTTTCTAAAACATCTTTGGATTTAAAATCTGTTTTGCTTTCTTCTTTTATTTTAGAAGAACTTAGAATATCTTTGAGAGTAACGTGCGGTGTGTCTCCTAATTGAATAATTCTTTCTGCTATATCATCAAAAATCGTTGCAAAAGTTTTATAAATTTCTTCAGTTGCACTATGCACCTGTGGGAAATCTTTACCTTTTACATTCCAATGATAATTATGTGTTTTCATAAAAAATACCAACGAATCAGCTTGTAATTGCTTCAAAATTTTAACTTGTTCCATAAGACACCTCGCTCATATAAAATAAATGTAGAATAAGTTTATCATAACTTTAGCATTTTGTTTCTTTTTACATGGTATTTTTTAGCAAAAAATTGCTTAGGTTTATGACTTCTTCGCGCAAACTTAAAATTTCCTGCATATTTTGTGGACACAATGCACACTCAAAATGCAACAAAACTTGAGGAATCATTGTTGCAAAATATGAAAAAGGTATTTTTTGCGACAGGAATAAATCTTGCAGGATTTCATTAATAGCATTAAGCACAACGCCCAAATGAGGCTTTTCTAACAACAAATCTTTATATATCCAAAGTGGATAGCGATTGGTATCAATTTTTTGGAAACAAATTGTAATTAATTCTTCAATACTAAGCTTTTGAATGCTAAAAAACTCTTTTGCTTTTATGCTATCAAGTCCGTATGCTATTGGTAAACACATATCAGCATAGCTTATATGTGCATCAAATGTGCCGTCATCAAATTCTACTAAAGCATGCACTAAAGAACTCCGTTCAATAAGTGCATCAATATTAGTGGTATCAAAAAGCCAAAAAGCTTCTAATATTTCATAGAGTTTATTGACTAATGTTGCAGAATCTATGGTAATTTTTTTTCCCATGTCCCATGTTGGGTGTTTTAAAACATCATGGACATTTGCAAATGGAATCGTATGTGAATCAAAATCTCGCAATGCCCCACCTGATGCGGTAATATAAAGTTTTCTAAAATTTTTACAATGCACGTATTTATTAATTATTGTTTGAGAATCTAATGAGACGTTATGCGGTAAAACATTTGTGCATAAAAGTGTATAAAGGCTAAAATGTTCGCTATCAATGGGAAATATTCTTTGTATAGTTATGGGGTATTTCTCATTCCGTACATTAATGGCATAGAGTTGCGTCGCAATAGAATCTTGTATTTTTTTTTTTAATATACCACCAGCAATAACAAGAGATTCTTTATTCGCAAGAATAATATTTTTACCTAAATCAAGTATTTTTAAGCTAAAGCATAGTCCAGCATAACCAATCACAGCATTAAGGATACGTTGTGATTTACATAATTCTAACATTTCACAAATACCAGATTCTCCAATAAATACTTTAGAATCTTGTGGTTGCAATGCTGATAATTTAGCAGGATTCTCAATAGCTACGAATTTTGGTTTAAATTGTTTTATTTGTTGATTCAGCATTGCAACATTACTGCCACATGATAAGGCTTCAATCTCTAAGTCAAAATGTTTTGCAACCTTTAGAGCATTGATCCCAATACTACCAGTGCTACCTAATATGACCACCGATTCTCCTTGAATAAGACAATTTTATATAGAAATGATATTTGTACGCCCTATTATATCATTATAATTCTTGAGGTAGAAAATATGTGTCGCAAAATTATAATTTTAGAAACAATCAATGATATGATTAATATTGTTTATTCGACTGTAACGCTTTTAGCAAGATTACGTGGCATATCAACATCATTATTCAAACGCACTGCAATTTCTAAGGCAAGAAGCTGTAAAATTACCATCATAGCAAAAAATTCTTCCATGTAATTTTCATAATATGGAATCTTTACAATATCATCAGCTAAATCAAAATCAAGTGGAGTGATAGCACAAATGGTAGAATCTCGTGCTATTAATTCCTCTACATTGCTTTTATTTTTTTCATAAAGTAGATTCTGTGGCATGAGGGCTAATGTAAATAATTCACTGTCTGCTAGAGCTATTGGTCCATGTTTCATTTCACCGCTTGGATATCCTTCGGCATGCAGGTAACTAATTTCTTTTAATTTTAATGCTCCTTCTAACGCTAAAGGATAAAAAACATCACGTCCAATGAAGAAAAAACCATGCCCGTGCAAATAACGTTTGGAAAGTCTTTTAATTTTTTCATGTATGTGTACTTGAACTTTTGTAGCTTTTACGGCATGTAACATTGCCTTTGTTTCATTTTTTACACCAGCTTTATCAATTTTATTTCTTTTTACACCCAAGACCACTGCGAAAATCCATAAAACCATAACTTGTGTGGCAAAAGCCTTTGTACTTGCTACACCTTTTTCAATTCCTGCACGAGTAAGAATGCAATAATCTGCTAAACGTACCATGGAGCTATTATCTACATTACAAATGGCAAGTGTAAGCAAACCATGTGTTTTTGCTAGCTGTAATGCTTGTAATGTATCAGCGGTTTCGCCACTTTGTGAAATCACTATGAATAATTCTTCTTTTTCTAATACGGGCTTAGCATAGCGAAATTCACTTGCAATATGAGTAGTAACTCGCACATGTGCTTTTCTTTCAATTAAATATTTGCCAACTAATGCACTATGATAGCTTGTCCCACAGGCACAAATAGCAATACTCTTAAAGTTATTGAAAAAATTAGAATCTAGCTCTTCTAAATGCAGCCAATCTTCATTGACTCTCCCCATTATTGTTTCAAGCAAAACCCTCTCTTGCTCATAGATTTCTTTCTCCATAAAATAACGATATCCTTCCTTTTGTGCAATAACTTTATTTGTATGAAATGATGTAATATTGTTGAAATTAAAAAATTCATTATCCCCTATGCAACCATATTCTCCATCATTCAAATACACTACCTTATCTACTAAACCAATTAATGCAGAATCGCTGCTTGCAAAGAAAATGATGTCTTCTTTTAATTCTGTATTTTGTTTGGAATTAATACCAATGATAAGAGGTGAATGTTGCTT
Source organism: uncultured Helicobacter sp. (assembly GCA_949299115.1). Taxonomy (GTDB): domain Bacteria; phylum Campylobacterota; class Campylobacteria; order Campylobacterales; family Helicobacteraceae; genus Helicobacter_A. The sequence goes on from CASFZH010000013.1 coordinate 39,340, forward strand.
AGCATAGAAAATTTTATTTGGTTCTAATTTTGTGATAAGTAAAATAGCATAAGCCCCTTGTAATTTTTGTATAGTTTGTTTAAAGGCTTCTAGCGGAGTGAGGCTACGTGCATACAATTCAAATAAATGCACAATAACTTCAGTGTCAGTTTGACTATTAAAGGTAATGCCCTGTGATTCTAATTCTTGCTTAATTTCTTTATAATTTTCAATAATACCATTATGTATTACCGCACTTTGTTGTCCTTGATGAGGGTGAGCGTTTGATTGTGTTGGACTGCCATGTGTCGCCCAACGTGTATGTCCAATAGCTATGCCATAGCCACTAAACTCATAGTCTTGTAATAAAGATTCTAAATTTTTTAATTTACCTACTGCACGGAAATTTTTTAATTCATTGTTTTGTAGCACTGCCATTCCAGAGCTATCATATCCTCGATATTCTAATTCTTTTAATCCATTAAGAATAACACCTGTTTTTTCTTTTTTTCCAATGTATCCTATAATGCCACACATTTTAATTCTCACAATTTTAAAGTCAAGACTTTTAATCTTAAGTCAAAAATCAGAATTATAACACAAAGTTTATAAAACTCAATTGAGAAAATTTTAGCTTGATACAAGCAAAGTTACAATAGCATTATTTTGAGTCTTACTCAATAAATAATTCGGATTCTTAGAATGTGAGTTACAAACATTAAGATTCTAAAATAGTGCGATACATTTTGTTACAAAAAAAAGAAAAACATTTTTCAATAGGCATTGAGTTATGTTGCTTATGATTTTATTTGATTATAATTTGCTCTGATTACGATTAGAATTATCAGCATAAAAAGGATTTTTATGAAAATATTAAAAAGTTTGTCATTAAGTAAGCAATTTCTTCTCTCGCAAATAGCTATTTTTGTATTTTTATTATTACCATTTTTATTTTATATTGATAAAGTTATGTCAAATCATTCACAAGCTCAACTCACAGAGAATCTAGACCAAATTAATAAAATTATTAATGGAAGTTTTGAAGTATTTTTCGGTCAAATTTTGGATAATACGAAAAATTCATTAAATATTATGGAAAATATGTTAGTAAAAAATTATGGTCCATTAACTCAAAATACCATTACACAAAGTGATAATAACGTCCAAATTGGTGATAAACAAATGCCAAATATCCTATACAATGGTATATCTTTAGCTGAAGCGACAGATATCATTGATGATTTTTCAGAGATTACAGAAAGTGTGGCAACTATTTTTTCAAAAGATTCTTCAGGTGATTTTGTACGTATTGCAACTTCTCTTAGAGATTCTAATCAAAAACGTGTGATTGGCACGACACTTGGCAAAGAACACCCAGCTTATGACACCATAAAAGCACAAAAAATATTTTATGGAAAAGTGCGACTCTTCAATAAAGATTATATGTCTATATATAAACCACTTATTGATACTCAAAATGAGGTAGTAGGCATTCTTTTTGTAGCTTATAATTTAGAAAATGCTTATACACAACTTAAAGAAAAATTAAGCAATATCATAATTGGTAAAAATGGCAAAATTATGGTTATTGATAAAAAAAATGATGCTTTTATTTTTGGTGGTGATAATAAACCTAGTGAAAACACATTTTTTCCGTTATTAAAAGCGGGAAATTTTGAGTATGAATATGATGATAAACAATATAATTTCTTTGTTTTATACAATGCTTTTGTGGACCTTTATATCGTTACAAAAGCTCTTTTGTTAGACTTCACTCAAGCAAATGTGTATATTAAGTATCTTATAGTATGCAGTATTTTGCTATTTCTCATAGCTATTCTTTGCATTTCCTATATCATAATCCATTTTTCATTTCTCAAACGATTTTCCAATCTTTCACAAACCATTATAGATTTTCTTTCCCATATTAATCATGAAGGTGTGCGTATGCCACCTCCTATCACGGTAGAAGCAAATGATGAAATAGGTGTGCTTGGTAGAAAATTAAATGATTCTATGATAAAAATACAAAAAGGCTTAAAGCAAGATTCTATGATGATTGAAAATACCCTTGAGATAGCACAAAATATAAAAAAGGGATATATTAATAATACAATTACTAAAACTCCACATAATCCTAGTCTCTTGCATTTACAAGAAATTATTAATGAATCTTTAAATGAAATGGCTCGAAATGTTGGTCGAGGCATTGCCATTCTTTCGCAATATGCTAAAGAGGATTATCGTAATAAATGTGATGAAACCAAAATTGAGGGCGATATGCTATTGTTTTATCAAGGCATTAACGGGTTACAGGCAAGTATAATAGCGACACTCAATACAGATTCCTTACGAAGTCAGAATCTAAAAAACATTGCTACCGAATTGACAGCTTCTGTAACGAAACTTACAAATAGTGCTAATAGTCAAGCCCTAGCCCTCAACCAAAGTGCCACAGCGATAGAACAAATATCTGCTTCTATGCAAGGAATCAATAGTAAAACAAATGAAGTAACGCAACAATCAGAAGATATTAAAAAAGTTATTGTGATTATTCGTGATATAGCAGACCAAACAAACCTCTTAGCTCTCAATGCAGCCATAGAAGCAGCAAGGGCAGGAGAACATGGACGTGGTTTTGCAGTCGTGGCAGATGAGGTAAGAAAATTGGCGGAAAGAACACAAAAAAGTCTAGGTGAAATAGAGACAAGCACAAATATTTTAATTCAAGGCATTAATGATGTATCACAAGCCATTAAGGAACAAACACAAGGTATCTCACAAATTAATCAAGCCATCAATGAATTAGAAAATGTTACACAAGAAAATGTTAGTGTGGCAACTCATTCCCAAACTATTGGCAATTCTATGGAAGATATCGCGAATGCTATTGTGGAGGATATGCGTAGAAAACAAATATAGATTTATAGAAAATTTGTTAGTAATAGGGCTTTTAATTTTTATGTAGAATCATAAAAGCATGATATGTAATTATGTAATATTGTTTATCGAAAAACTTATATAATAGTAATTATTGAACTGCGATAAGCAAGGAGAAAATAATGAATATTTCTAAAGATTCACACACAAATAAAAATTATCAAAAATTGAGAAGCACAAACCACATAAGCTATATGTCAAATAGAAATGAAATTATTATGCAACTTCCACATGATCTTTCAAAATACCCGAATATTTGTTTCTTTAGTACTTCACATTTTGCTTTTGCAAAATATATACAAGCCCAAAGTGGCATAAAACAAAGAGTGCATGTTGGTATGCACTGCCTTGTTATCGTGCTTAATGGATCAAAGATTATGCACACAAAAGACGGAGATTTTGTGATTAAAGCGGGTGAAGGTTTATTTTTGCAGGCTGATAATTATTGTCTTAGTAACATCACTGCCACAGATTCTATAATGCCCAATATAAAATCTATAACATATACAAACAGAGCACAACTTATCAAATCCCCAATTAAAGTTATGCAATATGAAAATACAAACTATGAATGTGCATACCAAGCACTTTTACTCTTTTTTGATAATGTCAGTCTGTTGGAGTTTGCCTCTAAGCATAAAGAACGTCTTAATCTCTTCAAAGCAAAAAAGCAGAATCTTTCTATTTTTCACTTGCAAGATTCTGATATGCTTTCTCTTATTGCTAGAAGTTTTGAACTGTATTTACAAGAGTTTAGAGAGGAGCTTTTGCCTTTTGTATCTCATAAATTTGAAGAACTTTTTTTATATCTTAGTCTCAAATATTCTACGATTTTTACAAGCTTTATCCAGAATATTATGCAAGGCATGGCACTAGATTCTCAGCTTGCATTTTTATATTATGAAAGAGAGTTTTTGAATGTTGCACAAATGGCAGAGCTTGCTAAGACTGATCAGGCAACTTTTAGCAGGAAGTTTAAACAAGCTTTTGGATTGTCTCCAAAAATTTGGCTTGATGAAAGACGTTTTGAAAAAGCGAGATTTTTGTTAACATGTTCAGATAAAAATATAAATGAAATTTGTGCAGAATGTGGCTTTAGCTCACCTTCTTGGTTTATAGAACGATTCAAGCATCGCTATAATTGCACACCAAAGCATTATCAAAAATCAAAAAACTTATATTACTCATAAATGATAACACATTATTATGAAATGAATTATGATATTTTTGTGTGGTTATAGTGTTTTCGTTAAAAATACGTAAAAAAGATTGAGAATAGAGCAATATGGGCTATGATATCCTTAGATTCCATTTTGTATCCATACATTATTCTTTGGAAATTCTAAAAATAGGAATCTTTTTGCATGGGTATTTTGCATTGAATCTTTATTGTGAGAATCTTAAATTCCAACATCTTTTTATATGTACTCTAATCATTAACAGTATAAAACATTCTTTGTTTGTATTCATATTTAAGCATAGGTAATATTTCTTAAAAATTTCTTAAATTATAAGATTCTCTGTGCCTTATAACCATATAGAATGACAAGTATGGCAAGATAGAATCAAATCAGATACTGATTTATTGCATTGACATAATAAACAAACCGTTTTATTCAGTAATAGTCCCATTTCCTCTCTTGCTTTGTTTTTTTTTTTTTGTAGAATTAGTCATGCTTATGCCACAAAAATAAAGGACAATAATGGATATATCAGATCACAAAATCATCAAAAAAACTTCACAATGGATTCCGATAAAAAAATGGCGACATAATGCTAGAAAGTCAATTTACGGAATTATACAGAAAGAAAAATTCAAAATCCTTGATAAATATCTTGAGCTTACTACCTATACAAATGATAGAAATACGATAAAGGATATAGTAAAAAAGAACTTACGTCTCATAGAAATAGAAATAGCCTCATTTTGTAACAGAAAATGTTGGTTTTGCCCTAACTCCATAGTAGATAGACATTCTACAAGTATTGAGTTCCCCGAGAGTACATATCTACGCATTTTAGAGAATCTCCATGAGATTTCATATTCTGGAACACTTAATTTTCATAGATTTAATGAGCCACTTGCCAACAAGGCATTGATACTAAAAAGAGTAAAACAAGCTAGAGATATGCTACCACATGCTAATCTTGGAATCTTTACAAATGGAGATTATTTAGATAGAGAATATCTTGATTCACTAAGAGATGTTGGGATTAATTTTATGATAATGTCCTATTATTTTGATAAAAATAAGGACTTTGATGTTGAGCACATTATTAAACCAGCTATAAATAAAATGGCAAATAAATTGCATCTACAATATCATGAAAGAGAAAACACGTCGGCACAATATGCTGTTACTTTCATCTATGATGGCATTGACATAATGTATAGAGCATGGAATCCAAAGATAGTCGCGAGCGATAGAGGCGGGTCGATACAGGATCAAATAATAATGCGTACTAAGAAAAGAGATTTTGGCTGTTTTTATCCATGGCGTGATATGTATATTGATTATAATGGGCTTGTAATGCCTTGTTGTAATATGAGGAGTGATATAGCAGAACATAAAGATTTTATCTTGGGTGATGTAAAGAATAGTGATTTATTTGCATTATTTATGAATGAAAATTTCATCAAAATGAGACAATATTTGACTCCAAATACGGTAAAACATGGTCCTTGTGCATATTGCCATTATGACATTAAGTGGGGTATTGATTCATAATCATTTAAGATTTTTTACTCTTTAGAGTAGAAATATTCTAGGTTTTTTATTATTATGAGAATAAACTTTCAAATATTATAATAATCTCTTATTCTCAAAGAGGCTTGAAAACATAAAATTTTAGAATCTAGATTCTGTATTGTAGAATCTACACTTTAGATATTTCGGGTTGCACCCTCAATATGACGTATTTAATAGAATCTAGATTCTCATACACACATGTTAATCCGTCATGTTGAGGATATGAGGTATCCGAAACATCTAAAATTTTAGAATCTAGAAAGATTCTAGATTCTGTATTGTAGAATCTGCACTTTAGATATTTCGAGTTTTACCCTCAATATGACAAAGATTCTAGAATCCTTAGATATTTCGACTATCGTCTCAATATGACATATTTGCAGATTCTAGAATCTCATTATTTCTAGAATCTTATAGAGAAATAATTGGAATCCTAAGAATTCCTAAGAATCTTATTGCTGTAGAATCTTATTGCTGCCTTTCTTTTCATTGTGAGAATTCTTGTAAGCAGATATTTTTGTTGATAGATTCATTCTTGTTAGTAGATTTATGACAATCTAAGATTCTGATTCTAGAATCTCTCATGTTGGATTTTACTAAGTGCAACATTGCTAAAGATTCTAACTATTACTAAAAATGACACATGATAGATTCAAAATAACAAATAAAAGAATAAGAATCAAACACAAGAGTGAGAGTCACAGAATAAAGAAATGAGAATCATAGAATAGAGCTATGATGAATGATTGCCTTCCTTAAGGAGAGCTGTGCTGCTAAGATTCTATTTGGAATCTATTTAATGACCTTAAACTGTATAAATGGGACACATAGTGAGAATACGTTATAATTATACTAACATTGAATCTAGATTATACTTAATAAATTTATAAAAAGGAATCATTATGGAATATGATTTTACACAAATACCCAATCGCTTTGACAGCTATTCGCTAAAATGGCATGTTGGGGCTCATGAGCTACCTATGTGGGTTGCGGATATGGATTTCAAAATAGCTCCTGAAATTCTGCAAGCTTTACAAAAAGTTTTGAATCATGGAATCTTTGGATATAGCACAATACCTTTGGAGTGGTGGCAAACACGTTATAATTTTATAATACAAAAAGAATGGATTCTTTATAGCACAGGAGTCATGCCAGCAATCTCATCTATTATTCGTACAATGAGCAGTGTAGGCGACAATATTCTTGTGCAATCACCCGTATATCACGTATTTTATCGTTGTATTGAAGAAAATGGGAGGCATGTTGTTAGCAACAAATTGCTATTGAAAAATAAAGTGTATAGTATTGATTTTGAGGATTTAGAGCAAAAATTGCGTGATGAAAAAACAACAATGATGATTCTCTGTAATCCACATAATCCGATTGGTAAGGTATGGGAAAAAGATGTATTGGAGAGAATTGGCTCGCTTTGTGAGCGATATAATGTGCTTGTTATTGCTGATGAGATTCATTGTGATATAACACATGAGAAAAGTTATACACCTTTTGCTTCAATCAATGAACAATGTGCAAATAGTAGCATAAGCACTTTCTCACCAAGTAAAACTTTTAATATTGCTGATTTACATGTTGCATCTACTGTGATTCCAAATAGAACATTGCGACAAAAAATCCAAAAATCATTTGCCATTGATTATGTAGGCAATCCTAATGCCTTTGGTATCGCAGCAAGTATAGCCGCTTATCAATATGGACAAAAATGGCTAAAAACTGCATTGCACTACATAGTAGAAAATAAAAAAATTACCCAAGATTTTATACATACTCATCTGCCTAATTTGCATGTCATAGATTCTCATGCTACATATCTTTTGTGGATAGACTGTAGTGAATATGTGCAAAATACAGATAAATTCTGTGCATTTTTACGTAAACATACAGGGCTTTATGTCTCAAATGGTTCTTCGTTTGGTGCTGGAGGCGAGAGCTTTTTTCGTTTAAATATTGCATGTCCAAAGACAACATTGCTTGATGGGCTACAGAGATTACAGCAAGGTATTACACATTTTATCAATCTCTTGTAAGCTTATTATTGCATAGATTCTAATAGTAGATATTGCATTGCAGCAAAAATATTTTGAATAGCATGAGGTTTAGCAGACATTATAATAATGATGTATGAAGTGGATATGGTGTTGCAATATGCAAAAGAGATGCTATAAGCTGCCCATGTTGTCTTATCCAAAAATGATAACTACAAACAATAATCAGTTCTTTTTTTAATCTACTGATTGCAACATTGAGTGCAAATAATGCTGATGTATTATGCGAATTAGTGAGATATTTGCTTAATTTAACTGGGGAAAAAATAATGGTGTCAAATTCTTTGCCTTGTGATTTATGAATTGTAAAAACTCTATTTCGTTGTATACCTTTTTGTATTAAAAGTTGCTGTTGGTCTCGAAATGGTGTAAGAATGGCGTAGTCTTTTTTGGAATCAATAAAAAATTTGATAGCATTTGCTTCGCCCTCATTTGTATTACGTCCCCGATTCTCATATCCTTTTCCAAAATTCACACTATCAACATAATAGATTTGTGTCGGTAATCCTAAACCTTTTAAGCCATTAAGATAGACATATTTATCAAGGATTTGAGCCAAATTATTGCCATATCTATATGTTGTAGTAAGTTTATAATGTGCGATATGGTCAAATTGTATGTCATTATGATTATCTTTAGTATATAGTGTCTCTATATTATGGAATGCTTCCTCCAAAAATAAGGCATTAAGATTCCATAAGCATACTTCTTTATAATTTCTTTTTATTTCTGAATCTTGCATAAGACAAATCGGCATAAGCTGTTTATGGTCGCCAAGTAGAGTTATTGGCACATTAAGACTAAGGGGGGCTATCAGCTTAATAAGTGGAGAAAAGGCACATTCATCAAGAAAAATATGAGCAAAATCAAGATTGCTAAGGCTATAATAACGTTTTATAAAGCTATCCAAAGTTACACCGATAGCAAGACAATTACGCAATCTTTCTTTTAATGTTGGAACAGCAAAAAGCTCCTTATCCTTAGCATTATTATTTTGCTCTTTCTCGTCATTTTCATCTTGTATGCAAACTTCTCTAAAATTTTGTAGAAAATCTGAACTTGATATTCCCAAACGTAAAAAATTATAACGACTAATTCCACGTTTGTCGCACTGTCTAATGAGGGAAATAAAAATTTGCTCTAAAGCAGTATTTGTTGGAGCAAGAATCAGTGCTTTCTTGTTTTGTTTAATAAGATTAAGCAAGGCATGAAAAAGCACAATTTGCGTTTTACCACTTCCACTAATACCCCAAATATAACTTATGGAATGTGAAAATATACCCTTAATGGCATTTTGTTGTTCTTCACTCACATGAGAATCAAAGGGTAGAGTGAATTGAATTGGTTTTTTTGTCGGAAATGCAAATCTAAACGAATCATGTTTGCAAAAATCATAGATATTTTTCACAAGGAATTTTAAATCGACAAAAAGTCTAAGATTATATTGCCATTTTGAATCATTATCCAAAATTTCTAAAAATGGCATATCTTGGTATGTTATTTCTTGTTTATCGTGAGATTCTAGAGAGGAGGGATTATCTGTACAATAGGATAATTCTATATTATTCGGTGATATAGCCATAATGTCATGAGAAAGCTGTAGCTGTAACACATGTGTTACATTATTAAAACTTTTATCTGTAACAGAATCTATATCAAGAATAAATGTCCCAATGCAAAGTTGCAGATAATCTGTTGAAAGCAATGGTTTTTCAAGGACAAGCAAGAGTGTCTTGTTGTGTAATAACTTTGCATCAAGAATCTTAATTTCTTCTAAACCAAGATTGTATTTCTCCAAATACTCTAAATAATGTTTAGCTGAAGTAATGCAGTATTGTTGCAAAGTTTCCATCAAAACCTTTTCTTCTATTTTTTGTTTGACAATATCATAAAATAATAGTTATTAATTATTATGATAAGATTCTTCTTGTGTATGATTTTTTTTAGAACGGGATTCTATAAAAATCGGTGTACCCTCGAAATTAAATTCTTGTCTTAATGTATTGATGAGATAACGTTTGTAACTAAAGTGGAGGGCATTTGGTCGATTCATGATTAGGGCTATTTTTGGTGGTTTAGAATCAAATTGGGTTGCATAATAGATTTTCACTATCTTTCCATGATCACTTGGAATAGGGTGTTTATGTGTTGCATTTTGAATACAAACATTAAGCTGTGAAGTTGGGATTCTAAAACTAAAATTTTCATATATTTCCACAATTTTTTGTTTAAGTTTATGGATATGATGATATGTGGTACTAGATATGGTAAGAACAGGTGCATATTCAAGAAATTTAAACTTATGTCTATATATTTCCATTCTTTCCTTAAATTCAGCATTACGGATATCCCATTTATTAAGGACAACTATAATGGCTAACTCGTTATTATGAGCAATTGAGCTGATTTTCTCATCTAATTCCACAAATTCTGTGCTACTATCTAAAACAAGTATAGCGATATTGCATTGTTTTAGAATCTTTTGTGTCCTATCAAGTGCGTATTTTTCAATTCCTTCTATTCTACTACGTTTTCGAATACCTGCAGTATCCACGAATGTTATGGTATGTTCATCGTGTATAATGCTTTCATCGACGGGATCAATTGTTGTCCCAGCAATAGGTGAAACAAGAGAGCGATTTTGCCTTGTTAAAGCATTTAAAAGCGAGCTTTTTCCAACATTTGGTCTACCAATAATACCAACCATTATATGATAACGTGGAGATATATCTTCGTATTCATCATTTTGTGTTTTATCTATCATAGAATCTTTATAAGATAATGATTCAATGGAATCTTGTGTAGATTCTAATTGTGTTATAATATTTCTATTATATGTATGTGGTTGTGGATTGAGTTTTTTTTGTTGCAATAATAATGTGATTGTGTTCTCAAGATGCGTTAAAAGTTTGGTAATACCACGATTATGAATAACAGATATAGATACAAAATCAACACCAAACACCATAAATTCAGATTCATTTAAAGCAATTTTATCGCTATCTATTTTATTTAAAACAAGAATAGTAGGCTTATATTTGCTTAATGTGCGAAAAATCTTTACATCTTCATCTATAACTACACTGCTTCCATCAACTACATAGATAATTATGTCACTTTGTATAACGATGTGATAAGAATGATAAGAAATAATATGTTTAAGACATTGTGCGATTTGTGTTTGTTGTGTGGGATTGATCATATTTTTATTGTGTAAATTTATATCATTTATGTGGTAGGGGATAGACTGCAGTGTATTCTTTTTAGAATACAACATCGAAGTGCTATGTTTATCAAAGGATTGAATGGATTTCTCACTTGTTTTAGAAAAATCAAATGTATGTGCTAACACCTCTAGTCCACCTGTATCAATGAGTGAAATATCGAAGTGATGTAATCGCAAATCTTTTTTATTGATGTCTCTTGTGCTTCCACTCACAGGTGATGTAATCGCAATATTTTGCTGATGTAATCGGTTAAAAAGCGAACTTTTCCCAACATTTGGTCTTCCCATTATAGCTACTTTTGCGATAGGATTAAGGGGATCATTTTGTGAATGTATAGTTTTACTATCTAATGACGTTGTGGGCGTATGAACAGTATTCTTTTTAGAATCTGTGATACTTGTATTGTGATTGTAGGGATATTTTTTATCATTGTATTTTAATAAAGAGGCTTTTACTTTTTTATTTTTGGTATGTCGAGAATTTAAATAACTTTTTGCCATTTTGTAACTATTTTGAATAACGGATATCTAATTTTAGAGAATAATTTAAGATATCCATTATTCCTTCACTTTTAAATCTTTGAAGTTTTAAATGAAAGAATAACTTTTAAAATTGGATTGCCAAAAATGCACCGATTCTATTCATATCAATTTTAACACCACTAACTTCAGGTCGTTGCCAAGAACCCTCTATACCAATGGCAAAAGGAAGAATAGGGATTTTGAATTTTAATCCATAATTCAATGCCCAAGTACTAGACCATCCGCCATCTGTAAAATGGGAGTATGCTATACCAACATAGGGGCTAATATTAAAAAATTCTACACCAAGTAAAACACCATATTGTAGGTTATTGTTTCTTGGTCCTTCAATAAAAGCATTCCATATACCTGTTCCATTGAGAACTACTCCATCGATATTTTCCCATTTAAAAAATGGAGCAATACGAAAGTTACCCGGTTTCAACCATATACGACCATAAGCCCCATAGGTAAAACTTGTATCGGGACTAATATTTGTTACACTCTTAATATCTGTTCCAATAAGCATACCTGCTTCTAGATTTATAAAAGGTAATGCTTGTGTAATGCCTGTAGCACCTGCAACTAAAATACTAGATAAAATCATGGTTCTAAAAACTCTCATGTTAATCCTTTCCTTTGAAATATTGTTGTATGTAATTATAGCAATAAAAATAAATCAATACTAAACCAAAACCATATTTTCTTAAAATTCTCTCTAAAATATTTAATATAATCTATATCCGTATATAATATGTACTATGTAATATTCAATGTAAATTGCACTTAAAAATTGATTTTGTATTATTTCATTGCAATAAAAATATTATGGAAATAAACTTAAAGTGGAAATAAATTAAAATATTCAAATTTTTTGCTAGAATAGCAATAATATTTTGTTGTATATTTTTTAGTATATTTTATTTATGAAACACCACATTTTAATTTTTTGGAGATTAAATATATGAGTTTTTACGAAAAAATACGCCCTCTTATTTATAAGCTAGAATCTGAAAAAGCACATAATATTGCCATTAAATTTATGGGTGTGTTACATAAGATTCCAATTTTAGAATCTGCCATTGCTTCATCATACTGCCATGTTTATGAGAGCTTATCCCAAGAGATTTGTGGTATGAAATTTTATAATCCAGTAGGATTGTCGAGTGGATTTGATAAAAATGCAGAAGTCATTCGCCCTATGGCAAGTTTTGGTTTTGGCTTTTTAGAGTTGGGTAGTGTTACGCAAATGCCGCAAGATGGCAATCCAAAACCTAGAGTGTTTAGACATATTGCGGAAGAAAGTATCCAAAATGCTATGGGCTTTAACAATATTGGTGCAAGAGGTATGCTTATTAACTTACACAAACATTATCCGTTTTGTATCCCATTGGGTATTAATATTGGTAAAAACAAAAATCTTGCTTTATCTGATTCACTAAAAAATTATGAATTAAGCCTACAAATATTAAAAAATCATGGAGATTATTTTACATTTAATCTTTCATCGCCCAATACTCCAAGTTTACGTGATTTACAAAACGAGGATTTTATAACTGAACTCTTAGATATGGCAAGAGGTATTACAAAAAAGCCGTTATTTATAAAAATTTCTCCAGACATGGATATTGATTCTATGTTAAAAGTCTGCGATAAGGCTATATCATGCGGTGTAAGTGGAATTATAGCTACCAACACGACAACAGATTATTCCTTATTGCCTAATCCATTTAAAAAAGAAGGGCAAAATATTGGTGGATTGAGTGGAAAAGTTTTATGTGAAAAATCAAGGGAAATCCTTAGAATCTTGGGGCAGAATTTTTTTGGTAAGACAATTTTAATATCAGTTGGTGGCATTAGCGATGCGACAGAAGCTTATATTCGCTTTAGTTTAGGAGCAAGTCTTGTACAAATTATGAGTGCCATGATTTATAGTGGTCCATCGCTTATAAGGCGAATCAATAAGGAATTAGATGCTAAGATTCGTTCTAATGGGTTTAAACATATTAGTGAGATTATTGGAACAGGGATACATCATGTATAAAATAGTAATAGGAGTTTTAATTATGAGCAGTTTAGCATTTTGCAGCGTTTTACCAAAATATGAAACAAAAGTATTAGAAAATGGTTTACAAATCGTTGTTATTCCATTACATAATAATAGTAATGTGATTGAAACAAATATATTTTATAAGGTTGGTTCTCGTAATGAGATTATGGGGAAAACAGGTATAGCTCACATGCTAGAACATATGAATTTTAAAAGCACGAAAAATCTGAAAGCTGGTGAATTTGATGAAATTGTAAAAAAAATGGGTGGCAGCGATAATGCCTCTACAAGCTTTGATTATACACGGTACTATATTAAATCAAGCACATCAAATCTCAATAAATCATTAGAATTATTTGCCGAGCTTATGGAGAATCTTAATTTGCAAGATTCGGAATTTCAATCTGAAAGAGATGTGGTGGCACAAGAGCGACTATGGAGAACAGATAATGCCCCTAGTGGTTATTTATTTTTTAGATTCTTTAATACTGCATACGTTTATCACCCATATCATTGGACACCTATAGGCTTTATGAATGACATTCAATCATGGAAATTAGAAGATATTAAGGCTTTTCATGCTACATATTATCAACCACAAAATGCTATTTTATTGGTAAGCGGCGATGTTAATCCACAAGAAGTGTTTGATGGAGCAAAGAAATATTTTTCTCATATTAAAAATTCTTCTTTGATTCCAGAAGTCATTACAAAAGAACCGAATCAAGACGGACCACGGGAAACACGTATCAAAAAAGATACAGGTGGCATAGAATGGCTTATGATGGGCTTTAGAACACCAAGTTTTCAAGATAAGGATCAGGTTGCACTAGAAGCAATCGGGGAAATATTGGGTGGTGGTAAAAGTGCTCTTTTGCCTACTTTACTGCAAGATAAATTGAAACTCGCTTCTTCTGTTAGCACATATAATATGGATATGATGGATGATGGCATGTTTTTAATTATCGCAACGGGTAATCCGGGGGTAAAAGCTGATGATTTAAAAATTGAAATTTTAAAAGAGCTTGAAAAATTAAAGAATAACGCTATATCGCAATCTCAACTTGATAAAGTAAAAATCAATACACGTTCAGGATTTATTTATAGCTTAGAGAGTGCAAGTTCTGTGGCAGGACTTTTTGGTTCTTATCTTGCAAGAGGCGATATTAAGCCATTGTTGCATTATGAAGAAAATCTTAATGCTTTAAATGTTGCAACAATCCAAGAGGTAGCAAAAAAATATTTTACTCTTGATAATTCTACTACCGTTATCATGACAAAATAACTACAAAATGTTATCACAAGAGGCTTGGAGACAATATGACAATACAAGAAAAAATACGAAAATATCTTAAGAATCTTGATGCCTTATTAGTAGCTCATTTATATCAAAAAGATGAGGTAATAGAAATCGCAGACATAGTAGGCGATAGCTTGGAGTTAGCACGTAAAGCCTCCGTAAGTCCTCATACAACAATTATTTTTTGTGGAGTAGCATTCATGGGGCAAAGTGTAAAGATTTTAGCTCCTTCAAAACGTGTGATTATGCCAAAACTTGCTTGTTGCTCTATGGCAAAAATGATTGATGATGAATATTATGATAAGAATCTTGAGATTCTCAATATGGCAGGAATCACGAAAGATGATATTTTTCCGATAACTTACATTAATTCTAGTGCGAGCATAAAGGCAAAAGTAGGAGAAATGGGTGGTGTTGTTTGTACTTCTAGTAATGCAGATAAAATCTTTGATTATGCGATAAAAATGAATAAGAAGATATTTTTTCTGCCTGATAGATGTTTAGGAACAAATCTTGCCAATAAAAAGGGTTTAAAATCTTGTGTATTGGGTGAAGCTACAAAAGCACAGATAATAGAATCTGATGTAGTATGTTACAATGGATATTGTTCTGTACATCAAGTCTTTACTATTAATGATATAAAATCTTATCGCCAACAATACGAAGGTATTGTTATTGTAAGCCACCCTGAATGCACCCCTAGTGTGGTGCAGCAGTCTGACTTTGTAGGCTCTACAAGTCAGATTATCAATTTTGTAGAATCTTTAGATACCAATATTCCTGTTGCTGTAGCAACAGAATATAATCTTGTTAACCGATTGAGGCGAGATTCTCATAATACTTTTGTATTATCAAGAAAAGAGATTCCGCAATGTCCAACCATGAATGAAACGACATTGCCTGATATTTTACGTGTTTTAGAATCTTTTGAAGAGAATGGTAGCCCATTGTTTAAAAGCATGAATGAAGTTATTGTCCCTCATGATGTGGCGAAGTATGCAAAAAAAGCCCTTGATAAAATGTTAGAATTAACATAGGGATTGTTTATGTTGAATTTCTTAGAATCTATTGTACACGAAGATTTAGGGCGAGGCGATTTATTTACACAAATCCTAGAAAGTTATAGGCAAGATTATATTGCCAATCAACAACTACTAGGCGTAGAGTCTTTTGATAAAACAACACAAGCTTATATTATAGCCAAACAATATGGCATTTTTTCTGGAGAAGTTTATGCAAAAAAGATATGTAGTTTGTATAACATCACATGCGAATTTCTAAAACACGATACTCAAGAATTTCATAAACAAGATACACTTGTAATCTTAAGTGGCAAATATGTTGACATATTACAAATTGAACGTTCTTTATTAAATATATTGCAACATAGTAGTGGCATTGCTACACTCACAAGACAATATGTCGCTGCTATCAAAGATTATCCTATAGTACTTCTTGATACAAGAAAGACGCGACCATTACTACGAGAATTAGAAAAATATTCTGTTCGAAATGGTGGTGCGAGAAATCATAGAATGGGGCTAGATTCCATGTTGATGTTAAAAGATACACATATGGCACATATACAAGGGAATCTTAATGATTTTATAAAATATGCAAGAAAAAAACTCCCTTTTGGCATCAGTATCGAAGTGGAATGTGAGAATATAGAGGAAGTGGAAAGGGCATTGAAAGCAGAAGTTGATATTATTATGTGTGATAATATGCAGCCTACCGAAATCACCCAAAGTATTGCTTTGAAAAATACAATCAAACCAACAACATTAATCGAGTTAAGTGGAAATATTCGTTTAGATAATATTGTGGAATATGCCAAAACAGGTGCCGATGCTCTAAGTGTGGGAGCAATCATTCACCAAGCTACATGGATTGACATAAGTATGAAAATGAAATAATTTAAGGATTATGAATCTAAAAGAATTCATCGCATAAAGCAATAACAAGAAAATTTAAAAAGCATTAAAAAATAATATTGGAATCGAGCATGGAATGAAAGTAATGTGATGCGTTAGCCCAATGTGTTTGTTGCATTTATGTATTCTACACTTGAGTGTTGTGAAGATTGCTTTATATTGAGATGTTATGACTTATACATGTCTTATTCTGTGCTATACAACATGCCAAGTATGTTTGGAATCTTTAGAATCTATAAAGTGTAGGGTTGCACAGATTCTCTATTTTGCGTGATTAGCTTATGTTTGTTCAAGCAAAAGGTAATTTTGTTTATGCCTGCAGTTTCTTTGCTTGTGTGCAGATAACCTTTATGTTACAAGAAATAATAAGTATCTATATCAAATAGTATTTAAAAACTCATTGTCATATATTTACTACAAAATTTGAGATTTCTAAAAATTTAAAGGTATTTTTGTAGTCAGCGATTCTGTGTTAGTGCGATATTGTTGTCATATAATTATTTTTGTCTTATATGCGGAAGCTTATATAAACTACATTTATGTTGATGGTTTGGCATAGAATCTTGTTTTTCTTATAGACTCTTGCTTTCACAAAATGATTAAGATTCATATATTGAGGGATTAAAAGCTTTTTATGATATATTTTTATTATTTCTAACCATTCTTTTTCTACTTTATCACATACAATCTCCATGTCTTAATCTACATAATACAAATGCTAAAAATATAATAAAAAGTTTAATATCTACGTAATATCTTAAGAATTAAGAATAAGAATCGTTAAAATTTTACATATTTTAATATCAAGGCTATAAAGTGCAAGAAGAATATTTTACATTACAAATGAGGCAAAAAGATTTATAGTATTTTGAGAAGCGTCATGGCACAACACATTTATCATATTTTATGACACATTTGTTAATTTCTCTCATGGTTTGTTATTCCCTTATGATTTGTTGTATTTTGGGTGTAAATCCAAAATATCAACTTGCAATCTTTATCCCAAAATCCCTACTATTTTAGGTTTGTGGGTGTATGCTTTATTAGCGAAGTGCAAAAATACTCATCTTGTTAGAATCTTGCATCACAATAACTATAAAATATAAAAAATCTTGTTGAAGATAATAATACGCGAATACGCGACAGGAGAGAAAACGAAAATTTTTTCTACATTAAGTAGAAATTTTGCTTATGTAAAATTTCTCGTACATAACGCTTCAATAAATAAAAATTGTGGAATAGTATATTGATATATAACACTAGCTCATTAGCATATAACGATAGCTTTACATATAAGAATGATAGTCCCGAGGATGATAGCTCTGAAGACAATAATTCTATTCCACACTTATCAACGCAAATGTTGTATCAATGTAACATTATGTTACAAAATATAAAAAACAGAGAAAAATAAAGTCCAAAAGTTGTTTTTTTTTTTTTGGTGTTACAATAAAACTTCATGTAATTTTTTTATAAAAGGAGTATATATGAGAGTAAATAAGCTATTTCTCTCCAGTGTTTTGACTTTGAGTTTATATAGCATGGCCTATGCCGATAGCGGTCTTTTTGTTGGTGTAAATGTGGGTGTGCCAATTACCACGCCCGAGTATCAAGGGCAGATTGCTAATAGCTCAAACCTCTTTCCTACTTCTGGCATAGGATGGGCTGTGGGTGCAGAGGTTGGTTATAAGCTGATGTTTGGCAATATGATTGGTTTGCGTGTCTATGCAGATTATTACTACAATCAATCCTATGGGGATAAGCTTACCACATCGTTTATGAATATACCAAATAGTAGCATAGATCTTGATGCTACGATAACACAGCATCTCATCAATGCTAATATAGACTTTCTCTTTAATCCACTTTCATGGCTTGGAATTTATATAGGCATTGGGTTAGGTTGGCAGGGGTATGCTCCAGCTTATACTTATAATGCTAATGTTATTATGAATGTAAATGGCGATATTAATAATGGATTAAAAGGTGGCTTTTCTTTACCCATTAATATGGGACTTAATTTTAATTTTGGTAGCCACACAGTTTCACTTGGAGCTAAAATACCAACTCTTGGCTATGATTATGCCATAGATTCTGGTGGTGGGCTAGTTGGTGGCTTTTTAGGTAATGGCACAGTGGGACTTCGCACTTATATTGTAAAAGTAGGATATAGCTACACATTCTAATTTTTATCACTTCTTATAGCAAGTAATGTAGCAGTAGTAAGTATTAACTCACTATTTTTACAATTTTTATAATAGCTTTCTCACATCTTCTACAAATATGCTTACAACATTATAGTAAGATTGTAAAGTCCATAAACAAACATAAAATATATAATAATCTATCAAGCAACATGCAAATCATGTTGCTAAAAGTCTAATTTTATAATATATTCATAAGGAAACTTAAAAATTAAGTCCTCGATATTTTAGCACGTTTTAAGTTTAACATGATAGAATCATATTTTAACTTTACCAAAGTATTCATACAATAAAATGTTATATTTAAGGAGATATTTTGGATACGGACGGTTATCACTCGATAATAATGATTTTTTTTGCATTTATCTTAATTTTATTAAATGCGTTTTTTGTCTTGTCTGAATTTGCAATGGTAAAAGTCAGACGTTCAAGATTAGAAGAATTAGTAAAACAAAATAATCAAGTTGCAAAATTAGCACTTAAAATGTCCCATTCACTTGATAGCTATCTTTCTGCTACCCAGCTTGGCATTACTTTAAGCTCTTTAGCATTGGGTTGGGTTGGGAGCTATGTTACTGCTTTGATTCTACGTGGTATGCACGCAATATTCGTTACTCACACACAATTACTTGATACTTTAAGCTTTCTTGTTTCTTTTACTTTGGTTACTCTTTTGCATGTGATTTTGGGCGAAATTGTCCCAAAATCCATTGCTATTGCAAAAAGTGAAACTGCATTTCTTGCTATTGCAAGACCGCTTTATATTTTTTGGCTTGTTTTCTTTCCTGTCATCAAATTTTTTGATTTTGCTTCCTCTTTATTTTTAAGAATCCTTAAGGTACAGGCACATTCTGAAGCACATAGCGATGAAGAGCTTAAAATTATCGTTGGTGAAAGCCTCAAAGGTGGCTTTTTGGATTCTATAGAGGGTGAGATTATAAAAAATGCAGTTGATTTTTCTGATACGCTTGCACGTGAAGTCATGACACCACGAAAAGATATGGTATGTCTTGATAGGACAATCAGTTATGATAAAAACCTTGAAATTATCACTAAAGAACCATATCATACACGTTATCCTTATTGTGATGGGAATAAGGATAATATTTTAGGAATCATTCATATACGTGATATTTTAGCAGAACATATTAAAAATAATTATCAAGAAATAGATTTTGGTAAATTTGTAAAAAAGATGTTGATTGTACCAGAGAGTGCCTCTGTTTCGCAAATACTTTTAAAAATGAGTAAGAAAAAAATTGACACAGCATTAGTTATCGATGAATATGGCGGAACAGCAGGCATGATTACAGCCCAAGATATTATGAATGAAATCATTGGTACTATTGTCGTTGATGTGAGTCAGAGTCAGCATGTGAAGAAAATCGGGGATAATTCATATGAAGTTGATGGTAAACTAGAACTTGAAAAAATTGAAGCAATACTCAATTTTGAATATGATGAAGGACTTATGCAGGTAACTATTGGTGGATATGTATTAAGTCTTTTTGGTGATATGCCTAGTATTGGGGATATTATTAGTGATTCTATGTGTCAATATGAAGTTTTAGCTATTGAAGAAACAAGAATCAAAAAACTTCGGGTTACCTTGACGTAAGTGGTGCTGATACAAAAGATTAATATTATCAGCATCTTTTACTCAATACTCAAATATTTTAGAATCTAGGAAATGTTGTGAAATTTAATACAGCCATTTGCTCCTATCTTTTTTTCTCTCTCATGATATTTAATGTATTAGCACTTACAACTTCAGAGTTTTTGCCTATTTTTTCACAAGTTTTTACACTACTTACACAAAATGGTAGGATATATGATATTTTTTCTCTTATCATTCTTATTAGTGCAATTTTAATGCTTTGCATTAATCCAATTAGAATTTACCGCAGAAAAGATATATTTGGTAAAACTACATCATTTATGATATTTATATTTTCATGTGTGATTTTGGTTGTTCTTATCGCATTATTGTATTGGTTATGGCATAAAATTTTTACATACAATACACATACAATAGCCATGAGAGAACAAGTACAAGTAGTAACATGGCAATCGTATTATGTTTCGGTGGAGTTTTATATTTCTCTTACATGTTGGATATGTTTGGTTGTGCTGCCGCTTCTTTATAAAGTCTTATCGCTCAATCTTAATATAAAACATCGTATTGGCAGAACTTTGCTTATCCTGCAACCACGTCTTACAACAATTCTTATTGTAATGAATGCAAATGCTTTACATCCGTATTTCTCAAATTTGCCAAGTCGCTATGCCCATATTATTTTTTTCTTTATTGGGGCTATTTTATTGATTTATCTTTTATTTTATCAAAGCAAATTATTTCATTTTTATGAATATATGAATACAATCTTATTTTCTTGTATGATTTTGTGTTTAGTATTATGTAGTGAGAGTATGCTAAGAAGTGATTTTATGAATGCACAAATTACATTATATATGCTTGGTATTTTGTCATGGTGTGGAGAATGGGTTGAAAATCGTGATAACTTGTACGACAAAATTACCTAGATAAAAAGACAAGAAAGGCTATATATGAATATTGTATTTTTCGGGACACCATTATTTGCAAAAGATATAGTAGAGGGATTGGCACATACACATAATATCCTTGCTATAATCACACAGCCAGACAAGCCATTTGGTAGAAAGAAAATCATGAAAGCTCCAGAAACCAAAACTTATGCTATGCAAACTAATATTGCATATTTTCAACCACAGAAAAACACAGAAATTTATTCTATTTTGGAATCTATTCATCAACAAACGCCCATTCATGCCATTATCGTTGTAGCTTATGGGAAAATCTTACCAAAAGAGGTTGTTACATCTTATATATGTATTAATTTGCACGGTTCTATTCTCCCATATTTTCGCGGTGCTAGCCCAATACAAAGCAGTATTCTTGCAGATTACAAACATTTTGGACTCACTGCTATTCGAATGAATGAAGGTTTAGATAGTGGTGATATTCTTGAAATATGTAGAATTGATAGAGAAATCGTTGTAAATCAAACACTCGATTCTGTGTTTCGCATTCTTGTACCTTATGGAATCAGTGTATTAGAACATGTTTTGTTGGCATTACAAACTCATAACCTTAAACCAATACCGCAGAATCATGATAATGCGACATACTGTCATAAATTTAGCAAACATGATGCGTATTTGGATTTAGAAGATTCAAAGTCTTGCTATTTGCGTTATTTAGCTCTGCATACTCTTGGTGTGTGGATACATTGCAATAGCGAGATTATAAAACTTAATAGAATCATTGGATATGAATATAAGCAAGAGCATGAAAAAAAGGGGCAAATTTTAGCTATCCAAAATAATACCATTTGTATAAGCTGTAAGAAAGGTGAATTATGGATAGAATCTGTAACACCACAAAATAAATCTTTAATGTCAGCAATAAGCTTTTTGCAATCTAAGAATCTCAAAATAGGAGATAATATCACATAGCCATCTACCATAATGCCAAATTTCTTGCTACAAGCTAGAGTAGTGGTGCATTATAGCGTTGGTCTAAGGCATAAAAAGATAAGTTGGCACATAGGGCTGCTATGTAATATGCCTCTAGGCATCTTGTATATCCTAGTTTTGCTTGAATATTTTGGCAAAGGAAAAGATTATGCTTGATAGTGTTGCACAAGGACTTATAGATGGGCTTATTTTTACTATTGTGGCTCATTTTGTGCCGCATTTTTATTTGGTTTTTATGCCAACATTAGCATGCAATGTCTTGTTTTATTATATCCTCAATCGCTTTATCTGTCCAAAAACAATTTTTGCTACCAATTTTTTAAAATCCTATTTTTTGGGATTTTTAATTGGATTTATCATTATTTGGGCATGTATCTTTATGCTTGATTTTTATAATTATCACATTGTCGATTTTCTCATAGATGATTTATATGTGAAACTTCGGGATTTTATCGCACCCTTTGTTGGCTTATTGTATCTAAAAGCAATGATATTTTTTATAAGCTGGAGGATTTTAGGATTTGTTTTTAAAGAAGAGTATAAGGCATATAGAATCAAGGATTTTGTAGTGTCAAAACAGCCTCCCAATAAAAAAGCCAAATACACAGGCTTAACGCTAGGGATATTTTTTGCTTTGAGTAATATTGACATACTGCCATTTATGATGAGTTTTGAAGAAAGGGAAGTGTTTATGCCAATCGTTAGATGTGTGCAGTTTTTTTATCAATATGTTTATCTTAAAGAAAGCCTATATGATAGCTTATGATTTAGAGATTGTATATGTTATTATTTCTGTGTAGAATCTCACTAAACAATTAGGACTAACCAAACAATTCGGAGTGCGTATGCAAACTTATTTATTCTCTAGACGACCGATAGTCTTATCAATGCAAGATAGAGATTCTCTTACCAAAGATTCACCCATTGCTTTGCTCAATGCCTTGTATCAATGTCAGGATTTTGTGTTTGTGGATTCTACGCATAACCCAAGCTTGACTAAATCTAACATTACAAAAACCTTTGGTTATAAATCAAGCTTTTACCTCTCTTTTATCGCTCATAAAGATTCTCTAAACGATACATACCTACAAGCTAGAAAAGCCATCTATAAAACCTACCAACAAATCAAGCAAGAACAAGCACAAGAGACTAGAGCTGGAACAACAAGACCGCTTTATATTTTTTGGCTTGTTTTCTTTCCTGTCATCAAATTTTTTGATTTTGCTTCCTCTACAAGGATTAGATTCTAAAGCAAGAGAATCTAAATTCCAAGAAATACAAAGAGCATACATAAAAAAACAAAGAGAACAAGACTACAAAGAGGAATAAAAGAGAATCTTTCAATTAGGCTATGAGGAATATAAAGAGGAGCAAAGAGAACAAGAAGAGCATCAAGAGAAACAAAGACAAGGGCAAAGATAGGCAAGATTCGCTAAAGAGAATACGACAAGTGCTATAAAAATCTTAGATTTTCTACTACAAATAATACACAAGTTTTTCATAATGCCCATAATTGCAAGGCTTCAAAGCAAATCGCGGCAATCTCATAGCTCTTTAGAATCTCATAATATGTCTTTGTCTAATCTTAATGATAAAATAGTTTATTAACTATTGCTTTATTTTGCATTGTTTAGTCCTTTATTCTTTTCTTTTAAAATCATTACAAGTTCCCAACCCCCAGATCAATAAACCTCTGTGTCTTCATTCCCAATCATACCCACAAAGGCTTATAAAGTATAAGAAATCCACTCACACTCATACTCACAAAACACCCAAAGAACAATAGTGATAACCACCCACAAGCCTCTGAA
>CASFZH010000014.1 GCA_949299115.1 uncultured Helicobacter sp.
ATCAATACTAAGAGAATCTAATGGGCTATTAGTGTGAGATTCTATAATATTATCTTGTATTTTTATTCTATATATGGGGAGATTGTCTTTTTGATAAGGATAGATTTTATAATGCAGTCTTAGGATTGGTTTAGTGAGCTGTATATGAGAGAGTAGAGATTCTTTAGTTTGATTATTAGCTTGTGTAGGATTAGGTGAGTTTATCCTAAAAGTATTTTCTTTAGGTGTGCATATAAGAGGATAGCCTTTATCAGTTAAACAACCACTAGATACTAAATCTTGCATGATAGGATAGTCATCATTAAACTTTTTTAAGCCACGAGAGCTAGGTAAGATTACAGATACAGAGGTGCAAGGCGTAGGGACACCTGCTATGTTGTTTGTGCAACCTATGATAGAGCTATTAAGCAAATCAGATTCTAATACCATAGGAATCCCTTTAGAAGTGAAAGACTTACCCTTATTACTCTTTAGCTTTACTACTCCATTATGAGGACATTTAATCTCATTATCCTCTAGTATTGGGTGAAGCATAGCGGTGGATTGACTTTTGTCATTACTAGCTAAAGATAAAGAATCTTTAGTTTTAGAATCTTTATCTTTAAATTCTTGTGTTTGAGAATCTTTGTCTCTTTGTTCTCTCTGTGCTTTTTCTCTCTCTTGTATTGCCGTAGATTCTTTAGAGTTACATTCTAGCTTGATATTGAGACTTGAATCAATGATAGAGTAGTTTAAAAGAGTTAGGGTATTACCATTTAAGAATACTTGGAGTGTTTGGGTAAATCTCTCTTTAGAATCTTTTGTATCATAATCTGTTTCGCCAATTAAGTGATACACAGGCTTAGATTCTATAAACTCACCTTTAGAATCTAACTTACCAAAAAAGCATTCGTTATAGGGTTTGGTAGATTCTATGCCGCCTAGTAAATGGACACCTTGAAAATATATATCAGTATAGCCCTCTTTTTGTAGTTCTATGACATCTAGTATTGCATTATTCTTTCTTTCGATAAATGGTTTAGGCATTGTGTGTTTCCTTAGATTCTAATATATCTCTATAATCCCCAATATTTCTATCTTGCCCAGCGTATCTTTCTAAGAAAGATTGGATATACACTCCTTTGCTTTCTTTTGCAATATGAGGGGCATTGTAGTGTGGAATCTTAGCAAAAATAATAGGCTGTTGCCTATCCATAGCTACATTATAGGACTTTTGTATTATCTCATTATCACTAGCAAAGTCAAAATCTTGATAGATAAAATCACTTTGTGAATCTGCTTTAACAAATCTTTGTTTGCCCTGCCCATTTTCCTCGATTTGTTTCATTGTTTTCATATTCTTGCGTAAGGTTATTTATAAGTTCTATTTGTGTGGTTTTACTATGTTTTTCTAGTTCAGATTCTACTATATATTTTTTCTTTAATTCATCACTTAATGTGCCTTTAAAGTTCTCATTAACAAGCTGATATTCTTTTTTAAGTCCTAAAAAGACATGCGAGATTTTTCCTTCATTCCAACCCCAAGTATCTACATATACTCCTAGAGTGTAGTATTTTTGATAAAGCTTCATTTATCTCCCCACTTTTTTAATTCCCAAAAGGCGTAATAATCTGTAAGAATCACATCAGATTCTAAGCCAATAGATTCACGATTGTTTAAAGCTATCTGCAACAATCCCATTTTTTCAAAGTTATCTTTTTTGCACTCTAAAAACTTCTCACTTGTCGGGCTTCCTTTAGAAAAAAGATAAATTCACTCCAATGTCTATCATAGATATAGCCTACTATTGCTTGATAAAAAATATGTTCTTTATATCTGCTTTCGGTGTGTAAGTTAGATAATGAAAAGGTTTGTCGCACTTCAACAATGCTTTTACCAATAGCATTGAGGGTGATTGCTCTAGGGATTTTATATGGGATTTCATTTTCTATTTTCTCTAGCACTTCCTTTTTTGCTAATTCTTTTTGGGCTATCGCCTCTATTCTTTTATCTAGCTCTGCCAATATTTCCTGCCATAATTCTGGTGTGATTTCGTCTATATTTTTTTCTTTTTTAATGGTTAGCAGCGATTCATCTGTTATTGGTATTTTTCTTCTTATCTCTCTTTTTTCAGATTCTATAAGCTTGTCTCGTATTCCTTGTATGAGTGTGGCTTTCTCCTCTTGTGTGATAGGTCTTGCATACACTACCTTGCCTATATTTTCTTTACACAACCTCTCATATTCTTTATACTCACTATCCCATTGTTTAGGGATAAAAGCTCGATAGCTTGTAGGATAATAGATAGAGCAACCACTGGCTAGATACACAAAAAATATTATAAAGATTCCTAGCACAATATAGAGCATTTTCTTACAACGCATAAAGATTGCCCTCACTCCCTGCCATATATCCCCAATCATTGACATAGATTCCAAGAGAATACTGTTTGTTATAAACAATCATTGAATACTCCTAAAATCCTTATAATTTACATCAATGCTTTCTAAATAAGTAGGCTTATTTTTTATATTATTTATTCTCTCTGTTTTGTTATTTTCTATAAAATCTCCCATGGTCTTGCTATTCTCAAGAGCCATTTGCTTTACATATTCTATATTTTTTTGAGCAATAGGATATATATAGATTTTTTGCGTTGTATTTGGCAATATAAAAAAATTAAATGTCCATTTCCTCCAGCCTCCATAATAACCAAAGCCCGATATATACGCATAGATACATTTTGCATTTTCATCATATATATAATATATTGAAATCATCTTGTTATTATCAATCTTGTATTTATCGATTTTTACACTTAAATGATATTCCTGATTTATATACTTCTCTCTTTCCTGCTCTGGTATGGGTCTCGCATAAAGAATCCTGCCCGTTTCTTGCTTGGCAAACTTCTTAAAATCCTCATATTCAGAATCTAAAAATCTCGGAATAAAAGCTTGTTTCTCTGCTGGATATGGTATAGAACAGCCAAAAAATATAAAAATCACAACCAAGATTCCAAGTATTGATACAATTATTGTCATTTTATATCTCATTTATTACCCTTTCCTTATTTTCATAGCTAGAAGTCTTTAGTTTTTTATTCAAGTTAATCCCAAGAGCATTGTCTAAGAAATGTAAAGTTATCATTAAATTCTTTTCGTAATGTCTCATCAAAATCTTTATCATTTGCTTTTGTCTTATCCAATTCAGTATCTCTCCAAGCTTTAAATTCATCACTCCCATCAAAATAATATTTATATTTTTTACTTAACGCTTTCCTTAAATCCTCTAATGTAGATTCTGACACAAAGCATTCCATTTCTTTAAGCGTTTGCTTTTCTTTTCTTATTTGTGCAAAGAGGTTTT
The DNA here is from genome assembly GCA_949299115.1 of uncultured Helicobacter sp. Classification (GTDB taxonomy): domain Bacteria; phylum Campylobacterota; class Campylobacteria; order Campylobacterales; family Helicobacteraceae; genus Helicobacter_A. Next base: position 3,350 of record CASFZH010000014.1, read on the forward strand.
CTTGAAATGGGCTCTTTTCTAAAGCAAGTATTTTTTCTTTTTGAAATGCTATTTGCTTGTCATTACATTGTGTCTTTTCTATTTTGAGGCTTAAGAATACATGGGGATTGCCCTCACTCCCTGCCATATATCCCCAATCATTGACATAAATGCCAAGTGAGTATTTGTAATTGTGTATCATTGATTCTTCCCAAATAGAACTTTTAACATATACCAATCATATGAGTCAAATCCTTTTACGTCATCAAAATCTTCACCAATAACAAAAGAACTATCGCTTATTTCTCGTTTGATAGAATCTATATATGATGCAATATTATCAACATCATACCCTTTATAGATATAGTGTTTTTCTGTATGGGGCATGATAAACAATTCTGGATAAAAACTACTCCATAATGTATCATAGTGAAAACCAACAATTTTGATATAAACAACTTTTTTGCTTGTCAAGTCAGTAAAGACAAGAACTTGCGGTATAATCTGTTTATCGGGTAAAAACCACATAAATGTTTGATAATCTAAATATTCAGCATCCGCAATAGGTCTAGCATAAATGACTTTACCTACTTCCTCTTTACACAATCTCTCATACTCCTTATATTCAGAATCTAAACTTTTAGGGATAAACGCACGATAGCTTGTAGGATAATAGATAGAACAACCACTGGCTAGATACACAAAGAGTAGCACAACAATTCCTGCTATAATATAGAGCATTCTCTTATACTTTGAGCTTTTAACTTGCATGTATTACCTTGTTTTTAGGTATTATACATTGATTTGTAGAAAATGTCTTAGAATCTGATGTTAATATATTGTTTGTGCAACCTATGATTGGAGAGTTTAATAAATCAGATTCTAATACCATAGGGATACCTTTAGAGCTAAAAGACTTACCTTTATTAGCTTTAAGCTGTACTACTCCATTATGAGGACATTTAATCTCATTATCCTCTAGTATTGGGTGAAGCATAGAGGTGGATTGAATAGAATCTTTAGTTTGAGAATCTTGCTTTTGTTGTTCTCTTTGTGCTTTTTCTCTCTCTTGTATTGCCTTAGATTCAGAGGAGGTGCATTCTAATGTAATATTGAGACTTGAATCTAGGAGGGAGTAGTTAAGAAGTGTGAGGGTGTTGTTATCTAAAAAAAATATTTAGTGTGCTTAGGGAATTGTTAGATTCTGTATTATTGGTTTTAGATTCTATGGAGTTAGAATCTACTTCGCCAATTAAGTGATAGATAGGCTTAAGAGTATCTAAGCCTAGATTACTATCTTTAGAATCTAACTCACCAAAAAAGCATTCGTTATAAGGGTTGGTAGATTCAGAACCGCCTGTGAGAATGTAACCATAAAAAGTTATAAAGACATTGTATTCTTGAATGCTTTGTTTATCTTGTTTGGTGTGGGAATTAAGGATTGGGAGAAGTTTTTGTATATCAAGAACAAGATTGTCTTTCTCTATGCTAAGGATTATGTCGTTGTCAATTTGTAAGATTCTGTATTGGTGGAGTTTAAAGCTATTTTTCATTAGGCTACCTTTTTCCTATCGATAAAGGGATAGAATCTAAAAGCATCGTTGAGATAACCTCTCATAAGCTTCTCATCAATATGCTCTAGGTTATAGCAAAAGATTTGTGTTCTTGTCGTATTGTGTTTAAGAAGTGTTGTAATATCATTTTTAGTCTGTATCAGTGCCTGTGCTTGATTATCTTGTTTTAAAACACTTATAAAAAATAAACGCTCGTGTATGGCTAGGAGTATCGCTAGGTTTGATTCTCTTGAAGCTGTATCTGTGGCAGCCTCTTGCATACTTTCTTTAGTGAGTAGTTGTAAGAAAATGCCTATATCTTGTAAATATAAAATGCCTTCAATAAGTGTAGTCATATCAACTTGTAGTTTCTTTTGCTTGGTATGCAATGTCGCTTCAAAGAGTGTTTTATCAATCGTAGCATAGAGGTAGTGAGGGGTCGGTGGTATATATAAATCCTCCCCATGTCCTGTGGCTTCTTGAAAGCTTATGTCTTCTAAAATCCTATGTATAGCATTTGATAGAGTATTAAGACGCTCGATACTTTGGGATATATCAGTATCATTAACTTGTAGTGTTTCTGCATTAGATTCTAACTCTAAGAGATAGGAGTAGAAGTAGAGAACATTTAGCATTGGAGCTAAGAAATGTGAGTTTGATAACTCATTCCCAAGATAGATAGGATAATAATTCCCTGCTATATCTGTGCCTAAATGCTGGATAAGATTCACATAAAAGGTTGTATCACTCATATGTTTTTCAAAGTCAAGTGTATTTGTGGCTTCTATGTGATAGTGGTTGTTTTTGTCTAATGGATAGGGCATATACTTGCCCTCTCTAGATTCTGAATCTTTTATATTTTTAATGAGATATTTAATAATGCCACTATATTTTCGTAGTTCCTTTGGTATCCAAGTCGCATACTTGATATTAATCGTTAAAGATAGCACCCCTAAAACCGACATAACCTTTAAAGTAGTGGGCGATTTTGCTAAAAGCTTAAAGCCTATTTTTCTTGCTGCCCCAGCAATCCCAGTAACATAAGTAGCCACTTCAAAACTACTCAAAAGATTATCAATCAAGTCCTTGTTCCAAGCTCCAAGCAATCCGGGAGAGTTAAATGTGTAGAGTTCTGCTACTCTATCAGGATACATAAAGCAAAAACTTTGAGCTAAATACCCACCTAGCGAATGTCCTACAATAGTAAGCTTTTGTTTATAATCTAAATGCTTTTTAATTTGCTCCTCATAAAATCTTGCTAACTCATAGCACTGCATAGGGATACCATTTCTAGCAAGAGTTATATCAATGGATAAATCCTCAAGGGTTATCTCTGTGCCACGAATAGCTAGGATATATCGTTGATTATTATCTTTAGCCTGTGTGTCTTTGAAAAGTGTAGCAGAGAATCCATAATCTGCATTGGGCTGGTGTTCTATGAGTTCATAACGATTGACAAAGTTTTTAGTGTGGGTGGAGAGGGTAGCAGTGGCAGAGACATTTTTAGGGTCATTATTGATTGTAGTGTCTTTGAAAGTTCCCTTTTCTATCACGACATTTTGCATAAATCGTGCTTCGATACAGCGGGCATAAGCGGTGTTTGAGCTTGGCAATATTTCTCGTCCATTTAGGTATCTATCGTTTTCTTTTGTTTGATTCCCAAGTCTTATGTCATCTGCTTCGTTCCACTTATCCGAATCAAAAAAAGCGTCTATATTCTCAAACACATAATCTAACTTCACATACGCTGCGTCAGCACAATCTGCTATATCTTTAATCCTATTAATCATTTCTTTATTTGTCATTGTTATCCTTTTTTATGAAAGTATCTGTTTTTTTGTCGTAGTAAAATACATTGTCCTCATTCCAAAGAAACACAGATTTATCACCAACTTTCAACCTAAATCCTCCCCCTTCATCACCAGCTAACCATAAGCCATAAGTATAATAATTGTAACACAAATAATAACTTATAATATTTTTTTGTTCATTCTCATCAATATAAGAATACATAAATCGTTTCGCACTTTCTATTCTGCTATCAATTTTAACTATATCAACCTCATATTCATAGATTAATTTATGTCCATTTTGTAGTATTTTGCCTTCACCTATTTTCCTTGCCTCTTTATACAACTCTTCATTAAATACATATAATCCACTTGTATCATTTTTAAGTTTTCTAAACTCATAATATTGTGGGTCAAAAAATTGTGTGTTACAACCGCTAACTAAAAACATTATTGTTATTGCTAAGATTCCAAAGATTCCTGAAATAGCATTAATCCTCACACTATTTCCTTTGTAGATTCTGTGTCCCTAAAAGCGATGATATATTCAAAGTGTTTTTCAAACTCTTTTGTATTTGTAGTTGTATTGGATTCTTTTATATCATAAAATATCGTAGCAGAGAATCCACTAAGAGTATTTGGGATATGATGGATTAATTCATAACGTTCAAAGAATCTTTTTGCTTGTGTGGGAGTCATATCGCCTTTGAGTGTGCCTAGCTCTATATCTTGATTCCAGCGGTTTTTACCCATTGCGATATAGCCATTATAAGTAGAATCTAAAATGTCATGGAGGGTGATTTCTGTATTTTCTCTACCTTTATATTCTTTTTTATCTGCGAATTTCTTTCCCAATAAGTCAAAGTATCCATAACTAGCCCACGCTAATTCTGCATAATCTCTTAAATCTTTGATTTTTTCTATTTCTTGTGAAGTCATTTAAGCTCTCTATTTTATTAATATAATAAGAATAAATCCAACCAATGCCACAACATAGAGAATCCTAAAAGTGCTTGTATTCTCTAGTTCTTGTTTGTCTTGCTGTGATTGTGTATTGTGTTTAGCAAATCTAGCATAGAATCTGCTTGGGAAATACACAAATGTGCCATAGATGAGAATGGGCAATGTCAGTAAAAATAAAAATGGTATAATAGCCCCCAAATCTCTAAAGATAAACCACAGACTTAATAGCCCTATGATAGTGCCATAATATTTATAAAATTTCTTCAAACCCTGCATAGTGTGTCCTTATTGCTAAAGTTAAGAGATATACTATCGTGATTATTGGCATAAGCTTTAGAATTAATAAAAGAGGTATTTGCGTTAGATTGAGAATTAGTATAAGTATGTTTTAGAGAATCTAGGAATATGATTTTTGTGTCATTAGATTCTAATACAAGATACGAATCTTTTGTGATATAAGCATTATTGTTTGTGCTTAGATTCTGTGTAGTGCTTGTATTATAAGTATTTGCTAGATTCTTAGAGAATCTTGCTTGTCGTTGTTCTTGCCTCTCTTTTTCTCTTTGCTTCTCTCTTAATTCTCTTTCTTGCTTTCTTTGCAATTCTTGCAATTTAGATTCCCTCTCTTTAGAATCTAATCCTTGTAATTGCTGCTCTAGCTCCTCTTTACTTCTTTGTAACTCTAATCTTTCTTGCTCTATGGCTTGTGCTTGCTCTAAGACTTGTGTTTGCTCTTGCTTAATGAGTTGGTAGGTTTTATAGAGAGATTTTCTTGTATTGAGGTAGTCTTTTGTTAGGGTTTGTTTGTCAGCAATAAAGATAGTATAAAAGTCGGATTTGTAGTTATAAAATTCTCTCCAATTTGATTCTTTTAATAACGGCTCTTTATTAGAATCTAAAAGTATATAATCCTCACAGAAAAAGAGGGCTTTAAGGAGGTGTAAGGGAGAGTTTGGTGTGAGAGATTCTTATCCTCTTGTGGTATGCGTTGGAGGTAGGAGGCTGATATATCCCCAATTTTATATCCATTGTCTAGTGCAATAGGTGTATATGCCATATAGTCTTTATAAAGAGATTCTAATTCTCTATAAAGCAAAGTATCAAAGCAATGCGATATATCAGAATCTGATATGACAATATTATGTGTAGAAACATCACTTGCTAGAGAGCTAAAGCCTTGTGATAGAGCATTAACCCTTTCTTGTGTATAGGTATTATACGCATAAGTAGGGGTGCTATGACTATATGCGTTATGTTTATAGTGAGAATCTTTAAAGACAGCATACGCATACACAAAAGATATATCATCACTTGTATTGTATCCGAAGGGACTAAAGGGAGCTAATGGGTTTGGAGTCCACTGCATTATTTGATGGACAACAGGCTCAATAAATGTGCGTATGAGGAAGTTGTGGATAGTTTCTTGGATTGGGGTAAGGATATGGGTGTCGAGGAAAGTGAGGCATTTGAGAGAAAATTCTTCTACCACTTTTTCTGTTATGTCCCCCACAAAAAACGATACTGCAATGAGTTCTGGTTGCATAGTTTCCACACCTGAAACTACAATAAATGTTGTTGCTACCCCACCAGCTACATCTGCAGTAAATCTCGCTATCGCATTTTTTAGCTTCCCCGTTTCTTTATAAACAGCATAGGCGTCTAATGTATAAATATATGGATTTATTCTCTTTGAAAATTTCTTACCCAACTTTTTTATTTTCGAATATTCTGGCAACATTTCAAATGCTACATCCCCAATACCTTTAATATTTTTTACATAATTTGCAAGTTCCTGTTCTAAAGTCGCCATTATTTATCCTTCTTAAAGCATCGGTTTGCTTGGGTGATACTTAAAATCTTTTCTAATTCCACTTTTAAAACACTAAGCAATGGTTTAGAATCTTTATATTCTTGTATTTCTTTATGATTGATAAGTGAGCCAATAATTCCTGCAATATTTACTTCGGGAAAAGCGTTGTTTTCATCAACAAATATCTCATCATATATTCTACAAATATCTTGTGGATAATCTTTTATGGTTTTAAAAAAGTCTTGCGTGAGTTTTAGCCAATATTTTGTGCTACATAATATGCTTTGTTTTTTAGATTCCATATCGTGCTTTGCACCTAGAATAATACAAGAGTGTATAATAGAATTTGGATAGACAAAGGAGCTAGATTTTGGATAAATAAGTAATATTTGCTCCATTGTTTGATTTTGTATAGAATTTAAGATTTTTGCTATTTGCTTGGTTGGAGTGTTAAGGCTTTTTGTATAAGCATTGAGATACACAAAGTCATATATCCAATAAATCGGGTCTGCAAATTCTTTGGGGGTGCTTTTAGCTCCCCATTTGTATTCTTGGTAGGGATTGAATCCTTCTTTGGCTAAGAGTAAATTGTAAAATAGAATCAATATTAAGTAGATTTTTTGATTAAACATTATTTTTTACTTCCTCAATGGCTTCTTGTTGATAGTAATCTTTTAGCACAACACTGCCGTGTTGCCAATCTCGCAATCCAGAGATTCTCCCCAAAAAATCCCCGAAATTATAGGCAGTAGTAAAAAAAAGAAGCAAGTCCTTTGCCAAAATCGCTTAAATGGTCTGTAAAGTCTTTATTGTTTTCTGCCACTCTCTATCTTCTCTTTACATTTTTTAGTGTCGCATTTATCAAATGGCATTATACATATAATACTAAAATTTATAATATGCCAAAAAACAATGCTTATTATAATGATAAGCCACCATTGTATTGGTGGAAAAACAAGCCATACGAGCAATACACAAAACATATTTCCAAGAACAACATCTGTTGGCAAAAATCTCAAAAGTATATAAAATACTGCTTTTGGTTTATATTGGGTTTGACAATTCTTACATGCAATACTGAATTTGTTTTTTTCAGATACTTCATACAGATTCCAAATACTCTGTAATTTATTAATCTTATTCCCACATACTTCGCATTTTTTATACAAAAACATTTTAAAATCTCTTAAATCTCACCAAAGCCTTTCTAATGCTTTTGGTCTCATCATAGAGTAAAACAGAATCTACAATATCACTCCCAAAAGGAATCTTTTTACACACAGCACCACATTTGTTCAGCATTTCGAGGGTAGTAGAGCCTAAAGATAGGGCTGTTCCACCGCTCCTTATATTTTCTGCAGTGTCTTCAGAAATACTGCGTTCATTCTTTTCATCTGACATATTTTTCCTTTATTTAAAATGCTTGTCCTGATAGTCAAGCATAGCAAATATACGCTTTACAAAATCAGAATCCCTTACATTTATTAATTTTGATACTTTATAAACAGAATCCATTTTAGTTAAATTTTTCTGAATTATGGCTTGTTTTTGAGAATATGTATCTGATTGGGATACTTCTGCGTTAAGTTTATTAAACTTATCAGACATTGTTGCTACCCCATCTAGCTTAAGCAAATTGGAATAATGCTCTATGTATCCTTTCTTTCTGCTCATATTCTCATAATCCTCTTTTGTAAAAGGCGTATGAGTATGTAAGCTCATAATAGCCCCTTGTATTGTAATGAGGCTTCCTTGCAAGGCTATAAATTGATATTCTTTGTTGTGTATCTTTTCAATAAAAATAGAGAGTAGCTCTAAAAGCTCTAATGCCTTGCTGTCATCATAGGCTTTATGCTGTCTTTCTTGATAGTCCTTGCCCTCATTGATAAGTAAATTGGCATTATACATAAAAGCTAGATTATTGACTATATCCACATAGAGTATTTCCTCGCTCTCACTCTTAAAATCTAAGTCTATAATATCCTGTATGTGTCGCAATATTTTTGCATTATCCTCTTTGGCTTTTGTGATTTGGTCTTGTGTGAATGCTTTGGAATCTTTTGCTTGCTGTATTGTCGCAAGTGCATTAGCTTCACCATAGAGCTTTAAAGAAAGATTCTGTATTTGTGTAGGATTTAGGTTTGTTATAGCCTCTTGGTAATACATATTGATAGCTTTTTGCATAGCTATTAGGTCTTTTTGTGTGAATGTGAGAGAGCCTAAGGTTCTACCTATAATAGTGCTTGTCTCTTTGTCTTTACCCTTTTCTAAAACATTGAGAGAATCTTGTATATAAATGGCATAACGCAACCCTTTTGCTTGGGATAGGGACAGCGTGGGGAAATTGCTTTGCAACTCTTTGAGTGTTGCGTCATAATCTTTTTGCAAGGTCTGATTATATTGCCATAGTGATTGTTCTAGGGTAAAAGAGCATTGGAATAAAGGGGGATTGAGTTCTAATGCCTTAAAGCTATCTTTATCTCTTTGGGAAATGTTTTCATTACAAGGATTATAGGCATAGAGTGTATGAATGGATAAAAAATACAAAAATAGCGAGAATATTTTATGTATCAAGATGTTTTCCTTAGTGTGTTTCTATCATTAGATTCTAATACAAGATAAGAATCTTTTGTGATATAAGCATTATTGTTTGTGTTTAGATTCTGTGTAGTGCTTGTATTATAAGTATTTGCTAGATTCTTAGAGAATCTTGCTTGTCGTTGTTCTTGTCTCTCTTTTTCTCTTTGCTCTCTTATATGTTCTCTTTGTAATTCTTGTAATTTAGATTCTCTTTGCTTAGAATCTAATCCTTGTAATTGCTGCTCTAGCTCCTCTTTACTTCTTTGCAACTCTAATCTTTCTTGCTCTATGGCTTGTGTTTGCTCTTGCTTAATGAGCTGGTAGGTTTTATAGAGAGATTTTCTAGCTTGTAAATACTCGTTGTTTAGAGAATCTTTGTCAGAGATGAAAGAGAGGTAGAAGCTAGATTTATAACCAAAGGTTTTTGTAATGTTAGATTCAGTCAAGCTTGGGTTATGCGTAGAATCCACAAATACAAAGTCTTGACGTTGATACAAGGCACTAAGTAAGGCAATAGGAGAATCTTTGGTAAGAGAATCTCTATTTTGTTGTGTAATATACTTACGAATTGTCGTGTCATTAGTATTATTTGGAAGCATTTATGTATCCTTTAAATTATCTATTACAACACATTCTGTAATTTTTCTCTCATTCGTCCATATCATCGACTTCCTCATCACCATATTTATTTCTTGGTTCGTATTTTCGCATTTGTTAATCTTACATTATTAAGCATGAAGAAACCTATAAAGTCATCATACCATTTTCCATTAATTAAATAATCAAAGCCATTTTGTAGGCTTTTGACCCCACTCTTTGTAAAGAGATAGATATACTCATAGATACAGTCTAATATTTCCTTAAAAATATTGCTAGTCCAAGTGCTTACTAAACTTGTTATTGCAACTCTAGCTGAAAAAATAAAAAAGTAATAATCCCTGTTGCTATTACAAGATATTGACAAAAAATATCCAGCACTTACAAGTGGTAATCGCAAGACTTATGCTTACGCCTATACCAACATTAAAAACAGCATTTTCCACAGAATTGCTTATGATTTTTACGACAATCCTCTTGCTCCATTTAACCGATATTCATCGTGTAATCTAATATGCTAAAAGTATTGATAGTTCTTTTAACGATAATCTTTATAGGCATAATAATGGTTTTTGAAGCTGGAAGTTGCTTTTCTAAACCCTCAATCATACTTTCAAAATTACCCACAATATTGCTTATTTTTTCAAATGCCTCTTGTTGTTTTTTTAATCTCTCTCTTTCCTGTGAGATTTCTTTTGCTTTCTTGTCATATTCTGCTATTTCTTTTGGTATATCATTATGGAGTAATACATCTGCCACCATCATAAGCCCCTTTTTGTACAACACTATTATTTGCATCCATTGAGTTTTTCTTTAATTTTGGTTCTATACATTTAGAGTATTTTCTTTTTGTTTGTGTATCGCTGTTTCAAATTTATCAAAATTTTGCGATAAAGATTCATCAAGATAAGATAACCTTTTTTGATAATATATTTTTTGTATGAGTATTTATCACCGCACAGAATGTATTATCTACATTAATGAGTATATACATTTGGAATTGAATAGGGAAAAATGACATCATATTGGCTTGACTAACATATCTTTTGTTTCTATATTTTTATGTTAACGTTTTTTATAATCTCAATTTCTGTTTTATAGTGATACAGTAATATTAATTCATTAATTCTGAGAATTACAGGTAATTATGTCAAAGAATCCTATTGATATTTACATATTGATTTTATAATTTTTAAGACTTAATGACTGTATTTTAAGAAAAGGTTTGTTATGCGTGTTACCCAAATATTAGTAGATTTTATCCGTAGTGAATCATTTGGTGGAATATTTCTTGCAATTAGCACGGTTATGGCATTGATTATCGCTAATTCCCCATTACAACATTATTATCATCATTTTTTTGAGATATCTTTTGGATTTCAATTTGATACTTACTTTATTGGTATGTCCATACATCATTGGGTTAATGATGTGCTTATGTCTTTCTTTTTTTTGTTGGTTGGCTTAGAGATTAAACGTGAAATGCTTTTTGGAGAACTTAATTCTTTTTCGAAATCAGCTTTTCCTGCAATTGCTGCATTAGGTGGTATGATTATTCCCGGTGTTATTTATTATGCTTTAAATATTGGGACACCATCTAGTCATGGGTTTGGGATTCCAATGGCAACAGATATTGCTTTTGCTTTAGGTGTAATGCTTATGCTTGGCAAACGTATTCCCATTGCATTGAAGGTTTTCTTAGTAACACTTGCTGTTGTCGATGATTTGGGGGCAATAGTTGTCATTGCATTGTTTTACGGTGGCACAATAAACACTATATGGCTTTTTGCTTCTGCTATTGTTTTGATAGCACTCATTCTTTGTAATAGCATTGGTATTAAACATTTGAGTGTTTATTTGGGATTGGGGTTATTGTTATGGCTTTTTGTGCACTCAAGTGGCATACATGCTACAATTTCAGCGGTCCTTTTGGCATTTTGCATTCCCGTTAGAGCAAAACAAGACTTACAATCTTTTAAGAAAAAGCTTGGTGGTTGGGTTTTGCATGGTAAAAAGAATCAAGACCAAAATGATTCTATTCTGCTTGATACTTATAGCCTAGAATTTATACATGAGATTCAGCAAAATGCAAAAGATACGCAGAATCCTTTATTGCGATTAGAACACTTTTTGCAACCATGGAGTGCTTATTTTATCATGCCATTTTTTGCTTTTGCAAATGCTGGGGTAAGTATCGCTTCAGATTTTAATTTCAATATTGACCATATTTTCTTAGGGATTTTCTTGGGATTAGTAGTGGGGAAACCCATTGGTATATTTGTATTTACTTTTTTATGTGAGAAATTAGGCATTGCTAAAAGACCTGATGGAATATCATGGCTTTATATTATTGGGGCTGGTATGCTTGCAGGGATTGGTTTTACAATGTCTCTTTTTGTGTCAGAATTAGCATTTGATTCGCAGGTTGCGAAAGAATTAGCAAAAGTAACTATTCTTTGTGCTTCACTTGCATCATGTATTATTGGTGTAATTTTTCTACTTATATCCGGAAAAGTTCAAAAATGACACTTTTGTGCTAAAATTACAATTCTATTTTTTCATTTTGAGGAGATTGTATGGAACCATTTATATCTTTTTTGCCACTTGTAATTCTTATCCTTGTATTTTATTTTCTCGTGTTTAGACCACAACAGCAACAAAGAAAGAGACATATAGAAATGGTTGCTACATTAAAGAGAGGAGACACAATAATTACAAACGGTGGATTTAAATGCGAAGTAATCAAACAAGAGGATAAATATATAACGGTACGTTTAGGTGAAAATCAAGTGCAATTATCAAAAGACTACGTAGCCTACAAAGTTGATGAATTTTTAGATGATTCACATATAGATGAAAAATCCAATGATAAAAAGTAATAGTTATATTTACACGTTAGGTTGCATATAGATGGCAAAGACTTATACGCATGGGCAAAGGGTATTTAATTATCGTTTATTAACATTTGTTTTAGCATGCTTCTTTGGTATTATATTTAGTATTCCCTCATTTTTTCAAGACTCTGAACAATATCCATTTTTTAACGATAAGCCAAAGATTACATTGGGACTTGATTTACAAGGGGGATTAAGCCTGTTATTGCATGTTGATGTAAAGGCTGCTCTCGAAAGCAGATTTTCTGCTATTTTAGGTGAAATTAAATATCAGACAGATAAGAACAATATTTTTATTAGTAGATTGAGAATAAAAGATAATACTATATTTTTTACATTGTTAGATTCCAAGGGAGAAAAAAAGATATATGATATTCTTGCCAATATACCAGGAGCACAGAGTGTCAAAAATGGACAAGATTTTACAATTACTATTGATGAAATGGAGCAAAGAAATGTAGAGAAAGACGCATTAGAGCAAGCAATTAACACTATACGTAATCGTTTGGATAAGTTTGGTTTAACAGAGCCCAATGTATCACGAGAGGGGATAAATCAAATTCGTGTTGAAATGCCGGGTGTTAAGACGCAAGAAGAACAGCAGAGGTTGATTAATCTCATTTCACAGAACGCTAAACTTGAATTTATGGCAGTTGATGATGCTTTGCTACAAAGAATGAGAAATGGTGAAAACATTACAGAATCAGAAGCCATAAAATATAATTCCATACTTTTACCGTATATTGAAGATCCTAGTGGAATTGCAAGATTACCTGTGAAATCTATCCCGATTCTTGATGGAAGCTCAATCTCTGATGCAAGGACAACTCTTGAGAATGGACTTCCAGCGGTTAGTTTTAAGCTAGATTCAAAGGGTGCCGCAATTTTTGGTGATTTTACAGGTAGAAACATTAACAAACAGTTGGCAATTGTGCTTGATAAAAAGATTGTTTCGGCTCCACGTATTAACACACGTATTGGCGGAGGAAATGGTGTTATTACGGGCAATTTTAATGACAATAGTGCTAAAGATTTGTCCATTACCTTGCGGTCTGGGGCATTACTTGCTCCGGTTGACATAATAGAAAAGAGAAGCGTTGGTCCAAGTCTTGGGGCTGATTCTATACGAGCATCTCTCATAGCATTGGTTTCTGGGTTTATTTTAGTCGTTGGTTTTATGATATTGTATTATTCTATAGCGGGAATATTCGCTTCATTAGCACTTATTGTTAATCTTTTTTTAATCATAGCTGTAATGGCTTTATTTGGAGCAACGTTAACATTACCCGGTATGGCCGGCATTGTCTTGACAGTTGGTATGGCAGTCGATGCTAATATTATTATTAATGAACGTGTGAGAGAATCTTTGAAACAAGGAATGGGAGTAGTAAAAGCTTTGCAAAATGGATATAAAAATGCTTCGAGGGCAATTTTTGATGCTAATATCACATCACTTATTGCTTCTTTTTTGCTTTATATTTATGGTACTGGTGCAATAAAGGGTTTTGCAATTACGACAGGTATTGGAATTTTAGCTTCTATTATCACTGCTATCATTGGCACGCATGGAATCTATTTATGGTTAGGTAATTATATTGAAAAGAGCAAAAATATTCCACTTTGGTTTGGAATAAAACTTGATAAAAATTTAACTCAACAATATAAAAAGTGAGATGATATGGAGATTTTTAAGAAAAATACAATTTTTGATTTTGTAAAGTGGAGTAAATATGGTCTTTTTATGTCAATACTCTTTACTTTTATTTCATTGTATCTTTTTTTTGGAGTCGGTTTTAATTTAGGTATTGACTTTGCTGGTGGAAGTAGTGTTCAGATTCAATATAAACAAAATGATGCTCCAATGGAAGAAATCCGTCATTTGTTGGCAGGAGATTCTCGCTTCAATCATTCCCAAGTTAGTAAATTTGGTGCTAATAATGAAGTTTTAATTAAGATACCTTTTCATAATGATATTAATTTTGCTGAATTGGAGACTACACTAAAAGCTCTATTATTTCCTAGTGGAGATTTTGTGATACGTAAGCTTGATACAGTGGGTCCAAAGGTTGGCGATGAATTAGTGAAAAGTGCGTTAATTTCTTTAATTTTAGCTACTATTGCTATGATGATATATGTGAGTTTTCGTTATGAATGGCGTTTTGCCTTAGCTTCTATTATTACCCTTGTGCATGATGTTGTTATCACTGCGGCAAGTGTTATTGTCTTTAAAATTGATTTAAATCTTGAAGTGATTGCCGCATTGCTTACATTGCTTGGATATTCCATTAATGATACCATCATTATATTTGACAGAATTAGAGAAAAAATGCTTGATGGTAAAAAAATGAAAATTGAGGAAGTTATTAATGAAGCAATATCAAATACCCTTTCGCGAACAATTTTAACTTCACTCACTATGTTTTTTGTTGTTTTAACACTTTATATATTTGGTGGGCAAATTATTATTGGTTTTTCGTTACCTTTGCTGATTGGTGTTATTTTTGGGACTTATAGCTCTATGTTTGTTGCTCCAAAGCTTGCCATACTTTTAGGTTTTTCTATTGAAAAATATTATGCAAAAGAAGTTGAAAAAGCAAAAAAAGCAGAAGAGAAGAAACGTATGCGTGAGCTTTATGAGGGTGGAAGAGTTTAACTGGATTCGAGTTAAGAATATGTAGATTGTAATATATTATATAACTTTAGAAGATTGATGAAATATGTAATAGTGCATTCATAATAACTAAAGAAAAAAGAGGAATAAAGAAAATATTTGCATATTAATAAGTGTTCTTTATTACGCGTTTATGTGATAATTGATAGTCTTAGCCTAATTTATATCATTAGGTAGTGTTTATTGCCCATTATTAAACGATATGAATTATTTTTTTAAGTTACTTATATCATGTTATATTTCTCTACAATATCTAAAGTTATCGTCAATAGTGCTAGTTTATAACTTTATGTTATTTTTTAGGAAATTTGCATAGAATCATGATTTAATGTTTTTATCTTATTTTGCAAAGTTATTTATTGCTATTTAATCTATATTTACAAGAAATTTACGTTTATTTCTAAATATGGCAACTTGTGTAAAACCTATATTTTTTGCTAAATCCCGACATTGTTCATATCCACTGCCGACCTGCATAACACTATGTGCATCGCTACCAAATGTAATATCAAGACCTATTTCCTTTGCTTTTTGTAAGATAGTGTAGTTTGGGTAAGGTTCTTTTATTGCCTTACGTAGTCCTGCTGCATTTATTTCAAGCACCATGTTGTTATCATAGAGAATTTGTAGTGTTTCTTCCATTTTTGGAAAAAGCTCTAATGGCATCTGATTACCAAATACTTTTGGTAAATCAAGATGTCCAACAATTTGGAAATATCTAGTCTTTGCCATATATTGTATGGAATCTAAATAGTGATTCCAAGTTTTAATAATATCTCTTGTTTTCCATTCTCCGATAAATTCTGGATTATCAAAGCCCCAATCTCCTAAAAAATGGACGGAACCTATAAGATAATCTACTTTTGCTTCTAGAACTTCATTTGACAATAAATATTCTTTACCCATTATATAATCAACCTCTAAACCCGATAATATTTCAATAACTCTTTGATGAGATTTTTGATTACTACTTACCACATCGTTGTAATGTTTGTTGATATTTTTAGATTGTTGTTGCAGTCTGGCGATGTCATCAAAATAAATGGGTAGAGTGTTAAAATCCATGCGATATTTTTTATCAAAATTCATAGGTGCATGACATGAGAAACCAAAAATATCGATTCCAATTTTTTTAGCCTTTTCAATATATTCAAGCATTGTTCCTGTTGCATGATTGCAATAATTTGTGTGGTTATGTAAGTCTATGTGCATTTTTTTCCTTTACGTACTTAGATTCTATACTACTATATATTCTTGCCGATTGTAAATAATTGTATATTTTTTACACATGTAATAGTATATATATGTGTAAAAAATACATATATATTTCTAAATACATATAAAATTTTCTTGAATATTTAGTGTTATCGAATATATAATTAAGAATTGTAAATAAATGTAGATATTTTATAGTAATTGAGATATTTTTGTGTATAAATATCTATATTAGTGTATATTTTAGGATATTTTTCTGCATTCCTTTTTTTTAAATGATGTAAAAAAGTAACTTCATGTTGATTTTTGCAGAAATTAATTCTATTTTAATATATGTTTTTTGATTTTTTGTGTATTGTATAGTTGCGTGAAAACGTAATTTTAGAGTTAATTTTAGTGTGAAGGATTCTTGTTATGACAGACTTAAATAAACGTAAGAATGAGGCAACACCTAGAGGTATCGGAGTTTTATGTGATTGGTTTGCGACAAAAGCACAAAATGCTACAATATGGGATACAAACGATAAAGAATATATTGATTTCGCAGCTGGAATTGCAGTACTTAATGTTGGACATTGTCATCCTAAAGTTATCCATGCGGTGCAAGAACAGTTGCAACGTTTTACACATACAGCTTATCAGGTAACACCCTATGAAAGTTATATTGAATTAGCAGAAAAAATTAATCAGTTAGCACCAATAAGCGACAAAAAGAAAACCTGTTTTTTTACGACAGGTGGTGAGGCAACTGAAAACGCCATTAAAATAGCTAAAGCACATACAAAACGATATGGAATTATTAGTTTTGGCGGTTCATTTCACGGAAGAACTGCTGCTGCAGTAGGTATGACAGGTAAAGTTGTCCCATATAAAGCAGAATTAGGTCCTGGAATGATTGGAATCTATCATGGTTTATATCCCAATGAATTGCACGGCGTAAGCATTAAAGAGGCATTAAGAAGTTTAGAACATATTTGTAAAAGCTCAATTGCTCCGAGTGATGTAGCGGCAATCATTTTTGAACCTGTACAGGGTGAAGGTGGCTTTAATGTTGCTCCAAAAGAATTTGTAGAAGGATTACGAAAATTTGCTGACCAACATGGAATTGTTTTGATTGCTGATGAAGTGCAAACAGGTTTTGGGCGAACTGGTAAATTATTTGCAATGGAATACTTTGGAGTTCAGGCAGATATTATTTGTATGGCAAAAAGTTTAGGTGGAGGATTCCCAATTTCTGGTGTTGTTGGCAAACAGCATATTATGGATACCATTAATTCTGGTGGTCTTGGTGGAACGTATGCGGGTAGTCCGCTTGGCACTGTGGCTGGACTAGAAGTATTAAAAATTATAAAAGAAGAAAAACTACTTGAGAGGGCTCATGTGCTTGGCAATAAGTTACAAGATATGTTAAAATCATTGGGACACAAAGAAATTGCACAAGTCAGAGGGCTAGGTTCTATGGTAGCAGTAGAGTTTTTTAAAGACGGTAACCCATCTGCTGATATTGCAAAAAATGTGCAAACTGCAGCAATGAAAAGAGGTTTATTGCTATTAACATGTGGCAGTTATGGTAATGTCATACGTTTTCTCTACCCTCTCACTATTCCAGATTCACAATTTGATAAAGCATTGGATATTATTAAGGCAAGTATTGCGGAGGTATTGCAATGAATTATGTGCTTTTAGAACATGAATTTGTTTCAACTGTGAAAAAAGAAGGTTTTATAGAAGTGATTAATCCAGCCACAGGTCAGCATTTAGCTTCTGTGTATGATATACCACAAAACGAGCTAGAATCTATCATTCAAAAATCTCAAATTGCTCAAAAGAAATGGGCAAAGCTTTTGGCGACACAAAGAGCCGATATTTTGCTTACTTGGTATCATCTTATTTTAGAAAATAAGCAAGATTTAGCCGAAATTTTAACTCAAGAAATGGGAAAACCGCTCACAGAAGCTTTGGGTGAAATTAATTATGCAGCGAGCTTTATTCGATGGTTTGCAGAGGAATGCAGACGTATTGATGGCGATATTATCCAACCAGTGCAACAAGGACAAAAAATCCTTGTTCTAAAGCAACCCATAGGAGTGTGTGGTGCTATCACACCATGGAATTTTCCCGCAGCTATGATTACTCGTAAAGTCGCTCCAGCTCTAGCTTCTGGATGTTCTATGATTGTCAAACCTGCCACTCAAACACCTCTTAGTGCGTATGCAATGCTTACTCTAGCTTATAAGGCTGGGATACCAAAAGATGTCTTGTGTGTTGTAACAGGTAGGGCTTCGATGATTAGCAAAGTGATGTGTGAAAGCGATATCGTGAGAAAAATCTCTTTCACTGGTTCTACTGAAGTGGGTAGGAAGCTTATGGAGCAAAGTGCTAACACCATTAAAAAGCTTTCTTTAGAGCTGGGTGGCAATGCACCTTTTATTGTCTTTGATGATGCAGATATTGATTCAGCTATTGCAGGGATTCTTGCTTCAAAATTTAGAAATAGTGGGCAAACTTGTGTATGTGCAAATCGAATCTATATCCAAAGTGGTATCTATGATGAAGTAGCAAAGAAATTGAAAGTTGCTGTTGAGAAGCTTAAAGTAGGTAATGGTATGGAAGAAGGTATCACACAGGGTCCATTGATTGATAGTAAGGCGGTACTAAAAGTACAAGAACATATAGAAGACGCCCTAAAAAAAGGTGGCAAGGTTTTAATTGGTGGTAAACCCCATTCTAAAGGCATGAGTTTCTTTGAGCCAACTATCCTCACAGATGTTACGCAAGATATGGCAGTTGCTAGAGAAGAAACTTTTGGTCCATTAGCACCTCTTTTTAAATTCCACACACAAGAGGAAGTCATCGCAATGGCAAATAATACGGAGTATGGTTTAGCAGCGTATATTTATACCAAAAATATGGCAAGACTTTGGGAAGTGGGCGAAGAGTTGGAATATGGAATCGTTGGGATTAACACAGGCATAATTTCCACTGAAGTAGCTCCATTTGGTGGGGTAAAACAAAGTGGTTTGGGTAGAGAGGGGTCAAAATATGGTATTGAAGATTATTTAGAAATCAAATATATATGTTTAAATCTTGCGTAATGATTTAGGGTCAATGCTTTAGTTAAATTATCTCTTTAGAATCTCTAATTGCAAGAATGATATTTGCCATAAGTATAATGTTTGCAATTAGATTCCACAAAATCTCGTAATATACAGAATCATTAAACTAATACATTGTAATATATTTCATATATTTTTAGCTTTAAATTTAAAGGAACAGATAATGAAATTACAAGATGCAAAACAAGAGTTTATTGCAGAATTAAAGGGTCATCCTAAAACAAAAAAGCTTACATTTTTTGAAGGTGTTGCCATGCTTGTTGGGACAAATATTGGCATTGGAATCTTAAGTATTGCCCACACTGCTAGAGAGGCTGGTTTCTTACCGTTATTCTTTTGGCTCATCATTGGAGGAATATTATCAACAATAACCATGCTTTATATTGCAGAGGCTACCTTACGAACAAAGAGTCATTTACAAATGACAGGTTTATCCGTAAAATATATAGGACCTATTGCTAAATATATTATGTTTATCTCTATTGCTGTAACTGCTATTGGAGCTTTAGTATCGTATGAAAAAGCCGCTGGAGATATATTGAATCGTATATTTGGGATTCCACATGCTTGGGGAAGTATTTTATTTTTTATTCCTGCAGCAGGCGTATTATGGTTAGGTCTAAAGGCAATTGGACGTGGTGAGAAGCAAGTTGTCGGAATCATGTTTTTAATACTTTGTGTCTTGATTGTTTCTACATTTTTTAAGGCTAAAATAAATTTTTCTTATTTGGCTGAAACCTATTGGGATTGGTCAGCAATTATTCCTATTTTTAATACTGTTGTTTTTGTGTATTCTTCTCAATATATTGTCCCTGAAATGGCAAGGGGTTTTGCCCATAAACCACAGATGCTCCCCAAGGCTATTGTTTTGGGAACTTTTATTACTTTTTGTATGCTTACTTTAGTGCCACTTTCAGCTATCATTTTAGAGGGGTTGCAAAATATTTCTGAAGTTGTTACTCTTTCGTGGGGTAAAGCAATTGGGGAATGGGCATTTATTATTGCTAATCTATTTGGATTGTTTGCTATTCTCACATCATATTGGGGATTAGGGGGAATGTTTGTAACAAACATTGCAGATCAAATCAACAAAGATTGTGATAATGATTTAAAAATTCGTTTTATTATTATTCTTTTTGTTGCTATTCCACCATTGTTGCTTGTGGTATTGAATCTTGTTGCAAGTATTCAAGATGCTTTGTATTGGCCCGGTGTTGTTGGGGCATTGATTCTGAGTTTTTTCCCAATACTTATTTTACAAAATGCAAGAAAATATGGTGACCAACCTGCAACTTGGGAATGTCCAAAGATACTAACAAATTGGGGTGCAAAAATTACAGTAATTGTTGTCTATCTCTTGGCAACATTTTTTAGTATTGCATTGAAATATAATTTTTTGAATACAATCTTGTAATTATTATGATGTGTTAAGCATTTGATAAAAGGACAGTTATGGAATTATGCGGGAAACTTGTGCGATATAGGGATAAAGGTATCGATTTTTTAGGGATTTTGAAAAATGATGATGCGTATGTGATGCCCATTGATATAAGCAATAATATGAATGATTTAATCTGTAATTTTGAGAAATTTCAGAAATATTTAAATGTTAATAATCCACTCATACCACTTCATAAAGTGCAGCTTTTGGCTCCTATACAAAATCCTTTGCAAGATATTATTTGTTTGGGAATAAATTTCTTAGAACACGCTGAAGAATCTATGCGTTTTAAAAATGAGAAATTTGATGGCAAACGTGAGGAAGCGGTATATTTTAGTAAACGTGTGAATGAGTGCAATTCTCCTAATGGAGATTTTTTTATTAATGGTGCAACCAATCAATTAGATTATGAAGTAGAGCTTGTTGTGATTATTGGTAGAAATTGTAGAAATGTAGCAAGAGAAAATGCCCTAGAATATGTTTTTGGTTATAGTATAGCCAATGATATTTCTGCACGGGATTTGCAGCTTAAACATAAGCAATGGTATGCCGGTAAAAGCCTTGAAGGTGCATTCCCTATGGGTCCCTGCATCGTCCTACGCGATAGCCTTAATGTAGAGAATCTTTCTATTAAAAGCTATGTCAATGGGGAGCTAAGACAAAATAGCAACACTTCGCAACTCATTTTTGATATTCCTTATGTTATTAGCGAATTGTCTTCTTATTGTACTTTAAAGACAGGTAGCATTATTTCTATGGGTACTCCAAGTGGTGTTGGTATGGGATTCACTCCACCAAGATTCTTACAAAATGGTGATATTGTGGTGTGTGAAATTGAGGGCATTGGACAATTAACTACACATATAAGAGCCTAGCTAAAATCCGATTTTGAACTCAAGCCCTACATTATAAAAATAATGACGTGGAAAGCTTGCAGACCGTGAATCAATGGTAATCAAAGATGATTGACTAACCTCTTGATATTGTCCATGTATTTTATATAATATAAAAATTTTCAGTAATATTATATGAAAATCCAATATGAGTTCTTAAAGCATAGCCATATCCCGTTATATGAGATAGTTCATTGGTATGAATGAAATTATAATGTGTGGCATACGGTACTACATGTTATATCCAATTAAGTATTCCATATATGTTTTATTTCCTGTCTTTATACGTCCGTATAGCTCGACACCAACTTTAAAATATGTTCTTTTAAACCATGTGTATCCCTATTCTTACCAAATAAATTGGAATCATACGCATTAATATTAAAAGAAGTATTTAAAAATAAAGGGGATTGCATGGTTACTATATTGCCTCCAATTTTCATACGAAAATCTAAAGACCCATCCCAACCATTTTGTGTTTCTCTATTTACATTTCCAATAGGCATAGCATTGCCTACCACATTTAGCTTGTTTGAAACAACTTTGATAGTTGCACCCAATAATCCCAGTTTTATAATACTCCTAGCTTCAAAATTTATAAAACCATCCACTGCCTTTGTCATAGTATCACTAACCATGTGATGTGCGATATATGTCCCTCCAATACCAAGTCTCATATAATCTCTATCTATTCTCCTGCATTGTTGTTAAAGACATTCCCAAAGCCCAAACTAGCAGCATAGCCAATTCGAAATACAAAAAATTCCTTTAGTAGCAAACAACAGGTAATCTTAATAATTAGAACATAATAATCAAGATTCTATTATTTAATAAAAATAGCAGTGATACAAATTGCTAGTAAAATCACTATGAATATATCCTGTTGCCATAGCATTTTTTGAGTACATATTGTAAAATAAGTTTTTAGTAATTTTAGAATCAATATGTATATGTTTATACTGATTCTATATATGAAGTTTTTAAACAAGTACAATAATGTAGGTCATATGTTTGAAATGATTGATACAATGTTATAATATATATTTACTTATAGGTTGCAAAATAGCATAAATTAAATTCTCCACCAAGAGAAATTGTGTAAAATCATATAATGAAGCAATAAATATTTATTATATAGAGATTTCTCTCATATCACCAAATTCTAAAAATTCATTAAAAACAAGAGTAATCAATAACATACGATTATCTTTGAGTTTTTTATCCTCGGTGTTGATTAGAACAGAATCAAACACATCATCAAGATATGGTTTGAGTGCAAAAAGATTACGTATGGATATCAAAAATACATCAGAGTCCATTGTTTTTTTTGCTGTATCAAAGAGATATGTTTTGTTCTTTTTGTAGAGAAGGAGATTATCATATAGTGTTCTTTCACTTACTTCGAATAAAGAAATATTAATATCATTCACTTGTTTATTATCAGAATTCACAATATTTGCTACTCTTTTAAATGTGCTAATAACAGATTTTATATCAATGGTATTAAGATAAGAAGAAAGGGCGATAATTTTATCAAAACTTTCTTTGATTCCAAAGTTTCGTAACAATACACAGCGAATAATACTTGGATTAATGTTTGAAAAAATGCCATAGATTCTATCTGTAAAAAAATCTTGCAATATTTGTTGATGGATATTTGTGTAACTATTTTTTGCTAGCTTACATAATTCCTGTATGGCAATATTAAAACCAAATTGATGACAAATTCGCAATATAGCTGTTGCTTGTCTACGTAGGGCAAATGGATCTTTTGAGCCTGTTGGAATCTTGCCTAAATTAAAGAGTGTAAAAAGTGTATCTACTTTAATACTAAGATTAACAATCGCACTAATTATATTGCTAGGTAAGTTTGCATTGTGTCCATGTGGTAAATATTGCTCTTTTATAGCTATACAAACTTTTTCTTGTATATTGCAGTGTTTAGCAAAATTTGCTCCCATTATGCCTTGTAATTCCGGAAATTCTCCTACGCTTTGTGAGAGTAAGTCATTTTTGGCAAGTTGTAGGGCTTGTATAATGGCCTCTTGGTCTTGTAATTCAATATTTAGTGTTTGTTTTTGATATTTTTGTTGTGTGGTATTCAGCATTTCTATAATATATTGTGCCAATACTATTTCTCTTTGTATTTTATCGGACAAACTTCCAGCTCCTTGCATAAAACTAATATCCCCTAAATTTCCAAACTGCATTCGAGCCTTTAAATCATTGTGATAAAAAAATTCTGCATCGCTTAATCTTGCTTTGAGAACTTTTTCATTTCCTTTTGTTATAAGCTCTAAATTACCACCAAATGTATTACTGATAACTATAAATCCGTTATATAATTGCGAGTCTTTATAAATTGCAAAATAACGTTGATTTTCTTTCATTGAAGTAATAATCATTTCTTTTGGAATCTGTAAAAATCGTTTATCGAAATGACCAAAAAGTGCAGTAGGATATTCTGTAATGGCAACAATTTCATCTAATAAATCATTATCGATTTCTACTTGTATGTTGTGTTGTTTCTCAAGTTTTTGGATAGATTCTATAATGCTATTCTTTCTTATTGCTTGGTCAATAATGACACCATTGTTTGCAAGAAATGACATATATGATTGTAGGTTTGTAACTGTTTTTTGATTATTTTTTGCTTGTCTATGTGCTGTAATATTGTTACTTGTATGCAATCCATACGCATGACATGGAACAAGATTGGAATCTAAAAGAATGCAAATATTCCGAATGGGTCGAATAAAAGATTCTTCATGATTCCCCCAACGCATACTTTTACCAAAATTGAGACTCATAAGCCATGATTGTACCATATTTCCAAGAATCTCAATAGATTTCACACCGTTTTCATTTTTCTCATACAACACAACTTCTTTATTATTTTTAGTGATAATTTTTATATCATTTAAGGTAATATCATTTTTTTGTAAAAAGCTTTGCAATGCTTTTGAAGGTTTTTTGTTTTCATCATAAGCGATATGTATTGGTGGTCCATAGATCTGTATTTTCTTATTAGGCTGTTGTAGTGCAAAGTCTCTATGAACGATGGTCAATCGTCTAGGAGTATAAAAGAAAGAAAATTCAGATGTTAAATCGTTGGTTTTTAGGATATTTGCCCAATTTTCTTGAATTGAATCAAGATTTTTCAAAAGAGGCAAAGCAGGCAATTCTTCTGTAAAAATTTCTATCAATAGTTGTGCCATTATTATAGTTTCCTTTTCTCTATATAATTGTGTGATTCTAGCAAATAAAAGTTTAAAAAAGGTTTTATCAATGCAAAGAATATTGTGTGTTGCTTTGTGTGAGATATTTTCTTTTAGCATATTAAAGTTTCACATATAACTTTAATAATTTTAAAATTGAGGGAACATGTCAAATTTTTAAGTTTTTACAAAATAGCAATAAGAAGTCGTTTTGTATGCCCACTATTATGGTAGGAGATATGGTTTTGGTTATCTTATGCTATTGCATGGAAAAAATCCTGTACTGAAGAATATTTAATCAACTTTAAATGATATATCAGCTGGTATTTATCATTTATATCTCTGCAGTTATTAAAAAATATATGCAATATACATACATCATTTTTACGCAATGTTGTGGGACAATTGTTAATTTCTCATTTCACCTTTGTTTCTTCTATTGCTCTTGATAATTTACGATATGGCAAAAATATACAATGGTAATATACAGAGCATTATAGAATCTTATAATAAAGTTTTTGGTTGGAAAAATCAGCACATACTAATAAAATTACTCAAAGCTATTGTTTTGATATTACTAAGAAAATAAGGTTACTAGAATCATACATCACAACACAGAACATGATTTAAAAATGCCATTAAAAACCGTTACCAAAAATATCAAGAGATAAATGAATAATGATTATTGCGTAATATTATTGGACTTTAAAAAAAATTTCATCATATTGGAATTATTAAATAAAATCTGATACAATTACCATTCAGATAGCGAATTTCGTTATCAGTTAATAATCTTTATTAAGGAGAAAAATATGTTAGTAACAAGAAAAGCACCGGATTTTATCGCTCCAGCAGTTTTACCAAATAATCAAATTGTTGATAATTTTGAATTAAGCAAAAATTTAGGTAAAAACGGTGCGATACTATTCTTTTGGCCAAAAGACTTTACTTTTGTTTGTCCAAGTGAGATTTTAGCAATGGATCACAGAGTTAAAGAATTTGCTGAAAAAGGTTTTAATGTTATAGGTGTATCTATTGATTCTGATGTAGTGCATTTTGCATGGAAAAATACAAAAATTGAAGAAGGTGGTATTGGGAATGTTACATTCCCAATGGTATCCGATATTACAAAGCAAATTTCAAGGGATTATGATGTATTATTCAATGGTGCAGTTGCATTGCGTGGAACTTTCTTAATTGATAGAAATCAAATTGTTCGTCATGCAACAGTGAATGACTTACCACTTGGTAGAAATATGGATGAATTTTTAAGATTAGCTGATGCACTTTTATTTGTTGAGCAACACGGTGAAGTATGCCCGGCAGGATGGCAAAAAGGACAAAAAGGTATGAAACCAACAGCTGATGGCGTAAAAGAATACCTTAAAGATAATCATCAAAAACTATAATATTTTGCTTTGATTATTTGTACTCTAAGATTGTATAATCTTAGAGTTTCCTCTCTATCTTTCTAACTATTAACTTACTGAATTATTATAAATAGTTTTAATTACAATAGAATAATAAAACATACTATATCATAACGTATTGTTTATTCTAAACTTTTTCATTTATATGTAATATTTTATAGCATAAATAGACCTCTTCAGATTCATAGAGTGTATTGCGATGTTTATATATGGGTTATATTAGAATTTGTAGGCATATAATTATACAATGTGTTGTTGATTGTTGTGCGTCGTAGATTGTATATATAAATTATATTGTATGGCATAATTGCTAATGTTATGAATACCAATATCTTAAAATAATGTAAAAAATTCTTATATATTGTATAGAATCGCACTATACTTTTAAATTTTTGACATCTCAATGCAATAATTTATAGACTAATTTTATGGAGATTTTTATGTTTTCTATTTACATAAGTATGTAGTGAAAGATACAATTATTTATTGTTATTTTTAAAGACGTTAATGATAGAATAAAAAAGTAATGTTTTTATTTGCATTATAAATTTTTTAATGGCATTGTATCTGGACTTACATCATTGGTAGCACTACTATCAAGCCTTATTATAAATTTACGTATATTTTTATCCATCGTATTTTTAATCATTGTATCAATACCGTATGTGCAATAAAATAAAGTTTTTTCTATTGCTAGAACATATTTATTACACGATGTTGTTTCGATAATTGTGGTTTGAGAATCTTTTAAGATTCTATAATATGAATCTATTTTTTGATATTTGGTCTATGTGCTTTGAGTTTTACTAATTTACTCATTGTGCATTAATAAGAGATTCCTCAATATCCCTTCTCACCATAAGCTATAGGAAATACATTATAAATAATTATCTTATCAATTGTAAAAAATGTAGTGTTATTGCCTCATGTGCTTCTTTAGTACTCATGTCAACTTTGAAAGAATTTGGAATAACAACAAGGTGTGTATTCAAACAACTTTAGTATGGCCAATTTGATTCTACAGAATCAGTTGTTGGTTTTTTAGTTAATGTCTCGGATATCTTGCCTACGCTAACAACAGAAATTTTAGAATCAGCTATATATTTACTTTCAATTGTATTATCTCTTTGTATGTCATATGGGCGTATGACACCGCTGATTTGTAAAATTTGTTTTTCTCCGTTAATCAACATTTCTTGTTTTCCATAGATAAAGTAATTTCCGTTTTCCATAACTTTTAAGATTCTTGCAGTAATAGTAAGAGCAAGATTCTGTGATTGTGAATATGTGCCGCCACCTTGAAAATTGCTGGTATTATTTGGTTTTGTGAGTGTGTAGTTGACTTGATCATTCAAATATGTTGTATTTGCTTGTTGCTGGGCATCTTGTCCATTATAGGCTATTTGTGGTGGTGTTACATTGCCGCCGCTACTACCACTATATTTTTTATCTATTTTAAAATCATTTGTGATATTTTCTCGAACATTAATGGTAATCAAATCATCAACACGCATAGCTCTTCTATCGGCAAAGAGAGGTCTTTCTCCTTGTCCAAATAGAGAACCGGGTCTTGAAAATTCTGGCACAGGGTCTTTTGATGGCATATCGTTAACATAGTCTGGTGGATTCATATCGATTTCTGGTTCGTAGGTAAACAATGTAATGGGGAACAATAATATTGCAATCATCTTTTTCATACTAATCCTTTAGTAAAATATTGTATAATATAAGCAAATTATATTCCTAAAGGATGGTTATGGGTATTAAAGATTTATTGATGCACGATATTAAGGAAGCGATGAAAAATGGTGATGTTGCTAAGAGAGATGCCCTTCGTACACTACATGCGGCATTGAAACAGGTAGAAGTTGATAAACGTATTGTATTGTGTGATGAAGAGTGTATTAGCATTCTACGCACAGCACTAAAACAAAGAGAAGACGCGAAAGAAAGCTACATAAAAGCTAATCGACAAGATTTGGCAAATAAAGAGGAGTTTGAAATATCATTAATTATGCAATATTTACCACAACAATTAAATGATATGGAGTTAGAATCTAAAATAAAAGCAATAATTGCAGAGATCAAGGCGGAAAGCATGAAAGATTTGGGGAAAGTTATGGGGGCAGCCAAAACTCTCAATCAAGTGGCAACCGGTAAGAGAATATCCGAAATGGCTAAAAAGCTTCTTTCATAAAATACTGGATTTTCATAATACAAAAACATAATTAAAGTTTTTTTGTATTTGCGTACCATAAAAATATAAAATTATTATAAAAGTTTATTACTATTTTTATAAATTTCTAAAAATAGGATAATGACTTATGTAAGAGATATTGTATCTTCAACATCTTCTTACCAGACAAACTATCTTAAAATCATTTGCAATATTTTCTTACTATACAACTATTTTTATAAGAGTAATGTTATTGTCATTCTTTATAGTATGGCATAAAAGATTTTGGATAATTTTTATAGTTAGACAAAACATATTTTAGAATCTTGTATATTCATCACATACTTTTCTAGTATGATTAAAATAAAAATTTACGCATTGAATATATGAAATTATTAAGCAAACTTTGTTCATTGTGACGAATAACTTTTGTATTTTTGTTGTATTGAAGTCAAATAGTACGATAAGCATGATTATATTTTGCGTTTTTTATGATATAAAGCAATATGTAATTGGAGAACCTCAAGACTCGCTGGTGTAATTCCGCTGATTCTTTGTGCTTCTTGCAATGTTTTTGGTTTTATAAGACTTAGTTTTTCAATTACTTCTAAACTTAGTCCAGATATACCTTTATATATAAAGTCGTGCGGAATTTTAAGTTGTAGATTTTCCTTAGAACGTTGGATTTGATGTTCTTGTTTATCGATATAACTTTGGTATTTTGCATAAATTTGTATTTGTTTTAGTGCTCTTGTGCTTAAATTGCTAAAACGAGAATCTAAACTCCTCATTTTAGAAGCATTCATGCTATCTCTCCCTAAAATTAACCCAAAATGACATTTATTGACAATTTTTTCCTCTCCAATAATAGAAAGTTTTTCAAGATTAGCTTTACTTGGAGTGAAATCTTCGTGTATTATATGAATATTTGATTCGATATTTTGTTTATCTTTTTCTAATTGCAAAATTATTTCTTTATTCAATAATTCTAATTCAGAAGAATATGGCAACATTCTAAAACATGCGTTATCTTCGCGCAACAATAATCGATATTCGGCTCGACTCGTAAAAACTCTATATGGTTCATTTGTCCCCTTTTTGACTAAATCATCTATCATCACTCCAATGTAGGCTTGACTTCTATCAAATACCAATGAATCTCTTGTGCTTTTACCTTGTGTATGCAATATGCTTAAGGCTGCATTGAGTCCAGCCATAATGCCTTGTGCAGCAGCTTCTTCATAACCAGTTGTACCATTAATTTGTCCTGCAAGATAAAGATTTTTTACAATTTTAGATTCCAATGTATGAAATAAATTAGTTGGTTGACTATAATCATACTCAATGGCATAACCATATCTTGTAATCACTGCTTTTTCTAATCCTTCAATGGATTGAATCACTTGTTCTTGCACCTCATAGGGTAGACTTGTACTTAATCCATTAATATAATATTCTCCTTTGCTGTATGTTTGTGGTTCTAAAAATAATTGATGACGTTCCTTATCTCTAAAACGATTAATTTTATCTTCAATACTTGGGCAATATCGTGGTCCAATACTTTGTATTTGCCCTGTGAAAAGTGGAGCACGATAAAAATTGGATTCTATAATTTTATGTGTTTTTTCATTCGTGTATGTTACAAAACAAGGTAATTCTTTTGGTCGGAAATATCCCTCTTTAATGCGAGGATGTAAGAAAGCAGAAATAATATTTTTGCGATTGTATAATAGAAAATCTTGTGTTAAAAGACTAAAGTATGGTGCTTCTACTTTAGATTTATCGCTTGTATATTTATATTGTGGAAATGCAGAGGTATCATGGGGGATTTGAGAATGTTGTGAATCATTTTGAAAATCTGAATAATGTTTATTTGTATTACATGGTATTTGTTGAATAGTAGATTGGAATTTTTGCCATTCTTCTAAGTTCTGTTGTTTCATAGCATTATGCAAAAGCGATTGTCTTTGTGTGTCATTATTAAATTCAGAATGTGTAGTAGAGGAAGACAAAGGTTTATACTTGTCTAAAAGAAGATCTTGGCATACAGCATCTCCAAAATGCTTTTCTAAATGTGTTGAATCAATGCTTGATCCAAGTATTCTGGGACATGTTCCTGTTTTTAATCGCGAAAGAGGAATTCCAAGCTCATTAAGACTTTCACTCAACTTATTGCTTGCAATTTCTCCAGCACGTCCATTTTGGATTTGATTCTTTCCTATATGAATAAGACCTTTTAGAAATGTGCCTGTTGTAAGAATAATCTTTTTAGCAAAAAGCTGTTTTTTTATACTCAATTCTACTCCTATTGCTTCTTGATTAGAAGTGAGTATTTTTACGATATTGCCTTGCATAATTGTAAGGTTTTGTGTAGATAATAACAAGTCGCGTGCATATTTACGGTATAAATCCATATCAATTTGAGCTCTCGTGCCTCGCACAGCAGGACCTTTAGAGGCATTGAGTACTCTGTATTGCAATCCACTAATGTCTGTTATTGCACCCATTAAACCCCCCAATGCATCTATTTCTTTTACCAAATGTCCTTTACCCAAACCGCCAATTGCTGGGTTGCAACTTGCAAGTGCAATATTGTCGATAAGATGTGTAACGAGTAGGGTATTTAAACCCTTTTTTGCACAAATATGACTTGCCTCAACTCCCGCATGCCCACCACCAACAACAATTACGTCGTAATTACACATTTTTATACCTCATTTTATAGTATTTAATGTAGAATTATACTATATAAATATTTCATAATTTATCGGAGGATATAATGTTTCAAAAAATCAAGACATTTATCATGCAAGATTCAAAAAGAGTATGGAGTGCCATTGTCATGATTGTTGTTCTTGCTACTGTATTGTGGCTTGATAATGATATTGTTACGTGGGGATTCATGGGGGTTTTGTATCTTATTGCGATAAGTGAAGCCATGAATCTTTATCAAACAAATTATAGAATCTTAAATATATTGGTTGCTTTGATATTGTGGATTGGCATATATTTTAGCAATAATCCGTTTATAGTGGCATTATTAGCACTTTGTTGTGTTTCATTGTATGCAGTCGTGGATAATACGGCTTCTGGATTTAAGAATATCGCTCCATTTGTGTATCCAACTTTACCGTTTGTGGCAATTTTTGTTCTTTATCAATATGGTATTGGATATTTAGTGTGGCTTATTTGTGTTGTGGCTATTGCTGATATTTTTGCATATTATGGTGGTAAAAAAATTGGAAAAACACCGCTTTGTGCAATGTCTCCTAAGAAAACTGTTGAGGGGGCTTTATGCGGTATTTGTAGTGGCGTTGTTATTGGGGCTATTACTGGTATTGGAATCTTTGGACAGTTTTATATAGCAGCCATTGCAAGTGCTATAATTATCCTTTTTTCGATACTTGGAGATTTGTTTGAGAGTGCATTAAAGCGAAAAGCAGATGTGAAAGATTCTGGTATGATATTGCCTGGACATGGTGGTATTTTAGACAGAATTGATGCAATTTTATTTGGTTGTGTTGCCATGCTTTTTATTATTTCAATCTTAGCAATGTATCAAATAGAAAATTAGTTGTAGTTATTGTATCATGGTTTAGAATTTTGAAGTTAAAAGGGATCACGCTCTTGTGTAATCCTATTACGTAAATCTCGTCTTATAAGTTCAGTAATCCAAATCCACAATAAAATTTCTAAAAAGCTTGTAGTAAAATATACCCATGTTTGATTGGAGCTATCGATAAAACCAAACAATGGTAGGGTAATGGCATAGCACAGAATCCATAGCACTGCACCATATAGTATGCCATGTGCAAATTTTAACTTTAGATAAAATTCTGCAAGTATAACATACAGGACACCAAAAAATATAGAAAACCCAAATTGCCATGTGAGATAAAAAATCCGCCATTCATAGCCATTGGTAAAAACATATTGTATTGTCATAATTTCTGGTGTTATATGCAAAAATTCCATAATGTGTTTTGTAATGTCATCGATTTTTTCACTGAAATCAATGGGGAATAAAATCTCCCAACCAAGACGTATAATACCACCTATGATTCCAACAATTATGCCAATGGTAAAAGCAATCCAAAAACGATATGGCACACTTAAATTGGTATAAACTTGCATATCAAACCTTTATTTAATAAGCATAAAACTACATTATACCGAAAATTTAGAATTCGCAAAAGAGGCTTTAGACTAAAAAATGTGATAAGAGTAATAGCATAATCCATATTTATGGATTATTAATTTTTCTTAAAGAATGAGTTTCTTGCATACAATGTTGAATTTATACAAGTTATTATTCTCTTATGTTAGTTAAACCAAGCCTTAAAATTTATCTCCTTCTTTTGGTTTATAGAATTTTTGTAGTTTGTCATCAAGCGGAGCAATGATTCTATAAAATATGGGCACAACAAGTAGTGATAATACCATAGAAACAATAAGCCCACCTATCATGGCAGTACCAATTGGAACTTTCATGGCACTTCCATCTCCTTGTGCTATTGCTAGCGGTAGCATACCGGCAACCATAGCGATGGTGGTCATAAGAATTGGTCTTAGACGTGATTCTCCGGCAAATTGTATCGCTTCTATAATGCCCATACCTTGCTTACGCTTTTCATTTGCAACATCAATAAGCAAGGTGGCATTTTTTCCTACCATACCGATAAGCAAAATAAGTCCCATCATGGAAAACATACTCATAGAAGCATTCGAGCCTCCTGCGAGTTTTATAGCAAAAAATGCACCGCTAAAACTTAATGGCATAGTTATCATGATGATAACTGGCTGCAAAAAGCTTTCATATAATGCTGCGAGAATTAGATAAATAAGCACAAATGCCATTAAAATAGCAACACCAAAGGCTTGCGAAGTCTCTGATTGTGTATCTGCTTGACTCATTAATCTATACCCTGCACCAGCCTCTAACCATTTGGCACCATTATAGGCATTTGCCTCAACAATTTTTACTATATCACCCAAACTCAATCCACTATATTCTTTTGGTGCTACGGCGACGGTTATACTACGTTGCCTATTGAATCGTGTGATATTCGTAGAGGTGTATCCCTCTTCTATTTCTACTAAACCATCAATAAAAATAAGATTTCCACTACTACTTCGCACTTGAATGCGTTTAATATCATTGACATTTATTCTTTTGTTATCTGGCACACGAACGGTAATATAATACTCTTTACCTTCTTCTTTATAGTAAGCAACTTGGGTTTCACCAGAAAATGCTGCACTTATGGTTTGTCCTATATCTGTTGTTGAGATTCCATATTGGGCGAGATTTTGTCGAATGGGGATTAATTTGAAAGCCGGCATAGAATCTGAAGTAGATAGGTGGAAATTTGTAATTTTATCTTTAAATCCTTCGTATGTATTGATAAAATTGCTGAGATTATCGACACTTTTTTGCATGATGCTTTCAATGGGTGAAAAAACTGTAATTTGAAAAGGTGTGTTATCACTTCCGCCACCAACTAACGGCACTTCAGAACCAAATATATCAAGTCCCTGGGCTTCTGGCATTGTGCGTAATTCATCTAAAAGTTTTTGTAATATAATGAATTGGTCTGCCTCTTTACCATGTTTTCTACGCTCTGATAATGGTTTTAGAGCAATATAAAGCTTTGCAAAAAAAGCTTGTTGCAAATCTCCAGGTCCAACTTGTAAAGTAACAAATTGTACATACGGATTGGCTACGATATGCGATTCTAAAACCTTACTTCTACGTTTCATTTCTTCAATGGCTATGCCCGGTTTCCCTTTGAAAATAATTTGAAATTGACTTCTATCCTCTTTAAGCATAAATTCATTACCTAATGTCGATGCGACAAATAAAGAAAGTGCAAATATTGCAAAGATAGCGATTGATGTTAGAATCATAGTTGTCCAACTTTTCATTAAAAACTGTAAGATTTTTAAATAAATAGAATCAAGTTTTTGAAAAAAAGGCAGTGTTTTGTAGTAAAATGCCGATTGTTCAGGTTTTACGAGTAAGGAGCTAAACATTGGAATCACTGTGACAACCACAATATAACTTATCGCTACCGCTAAAGCGACAGTCAAACCAAAGCTAGCTAAAAACTTACCAACAACACCACTCATTGTTCCAACTGGTATAAAAACAGAAAGCAACATTCCAGAGATAGCAACAATAGCAAATCCAATTTCATTGACACCCTCATATGCTGCCTCACGTTTTGGCATACCATGTTCTAGTTTTTTATGGATATTTTCAATCACAACGATGGCATCATCAATGATAATACCAATCGCGAGCGTAAGAGCTAACATGGTAAGCATATTAAGAGTGAAACCCATAGCGTAGATACAAAATAATGTTCCAAGTACAGATACAGGAATAGAAATAGCTGAAACAATTGTAATCGTTACATTACGTAGAAAGCAAAAGACAATACTTACAGCAAGAAATGCACCAAGTGCCAAGTCAAATTGTATATCTTTGATTGATGATTGGATATATTCTGTGGTATCCCAAAAAATATCAATATCGTATCCCGGACTAACATTTCTTATTTGCTCCATAGCTTTTTTTACGCCTTCAGCTATGGCTATCTCATTAGCACCAGTAATTTTTTGTACCTCAAAAATAACACCGGGCTTACCCTTATAAGTTGCATAAGATTTCTCTTCAGCTAAACCATCTTCAATAATGGCAATGTCTTTTAATTTTAATCCGTCTTTAACAACAATGTCTCCAACTTCTTCTACAGTCATACTATTAGCATCTGTGATAATATAATGCTCATTGGTTTTTGAAAAGACTCTTCCACCATCAATCTCAAGATTTTCTCTACCAATGATTCCAGATAAATCTGTATAAGTCAGATTATATTTATTCATCAAAGTAGGGTCGGGATATACTTTTACCTGTCTTTCTCTATAACCATTCATTTGTACATTTCCAACACCACCAATGCGTTGTAAAATTGGAGCTATGACATTATTAGCGTGTTTCATCATATCTGGTGCGGGTTTATTTGAGGAGAGAAAGAGAGATACAATTGGAGTGCTTCCTGTGTCAAGCTTTTGTACAGTTGGTTTATCAACTTCAGAATCTAGAATTACCGTGTTGACTTTATCGCGAACGTCATTTACCGCAATTTCAAGTGGTTTTTCTAACTCAAATGTAACAGCAATAATGCTTACATTTTTAGCTGAATTTGAAGAGACATACTTTAAACCATCAATAGCTAAAACTGCTTGTTCGATTTTATCAGTTACTTTTGTTTCGATAGTTTCTGCACTTGCACCTTTATATGTTGTTTTTACCAAAACAACTGGAAAATCAATGTCTGGAAATAATGCTTTAGCAACCTTGTGAACACCGTAAAAACCAAATAAAATCAAAGCCATAGCAAACATAAATGTTGAAACAGGCCTTGTAATAGCAAACTTATACATTACAAATCCTTATTTTTAGCTTACTTTACAATAATATAACCATCACCAAAAAGTCCCGGTTGCAATTCATCTGGAACAATTGCTTCGGCACTAACCTTTCTTGTGTCTGTATCTACTGCCGGATAAATTTTATAAATTTTTGTTTCTCTTTCTACACCTTTACCATCAATCTTGTATTTATAAATATCTCCCACTTTCACAACAGGTAAATATTTAGAATCAAACTGGATAATCATTTTTTTTTCATTACTAATTAAGCGGAAAAGTTTCGTTTGATTTGCTCCAACACCGTCCCCTAATTCGATATTTTTAGCAGCGATTGTCCCATCAAAAGGAGCAATAAGCGTTGTGCGTCTCAAAAGCTCTGTTTGATATTTAAGGCTATATTGCAAATTGCTGTATGTACTTTCAAGATTTTTAAAATTTGAATAGTTTTGTTCTAATGTATTTTTATCAATAGCATTGCCACTTCGCTTATAACGTTCATATTGATTTTTTGCAAATTGATATTGTGCTTTTGCTCCCTCTAGCTGTGCTCTTTGCATGTTTACATTTTGCACCCTATCTTCATTTGATAACGTAAGTAAAGCATCGTCTTTTTTAACTTGTGAGCCAACATCGACAAAAATATTTGCCACAATGCCACTTGTATCCATCATAAGATTGGAATCTCTAACCGCTGCAATATTAAAGATTCCATACACTTGATCTTGAGCAAATAATAAACTTAAACCTGATAGTAAAGCTAATAGGTATTTTTTCATCTCTTATCCTTTCATAGTTAAAGATACATTGAATTAAATACTAATTAACGTATTTTTCCAATTCCTGTCCGCTATAAAAAATATAATTCGCCTTTTGTATTTCATAATTATTCAAAGCTTGTATAAAGGTTGATTCGGCATCATATTTTGTACTTAAGGCTTGTAGGTATTCTGTAAAAGTTGAAAGATTCGCGTCATAACGTTTCTTCATATTATCATAAGATATGTTTGCTGAAATAAGTCCAGCTTTGGCGCTCTCTATTTGATTTCTTGCTAATTCTATAGCTTTTCTGTAGAGTTCTTCATCTTTTTTTTGTTCATTTTTTTGATATGCTAATTGTTTTTCATTAGCAAGTTGTGCAAGAGCGAGGGCTTGTTTTTGCACACTTTGTCCAATTTTTGCAAAAATTGGGTAACTAGCTACTACAGAAAAAACATTTTGATGTGTGGCATAGTTTGCAGCAAAAAATCCGCCTTGTGCTAGAAAAGAGGCAGCAAAATAAGGAATTTCTATGTTATAAGTATAAGTATCTCTAATATTAAATATCGGGTAATAATGGAGCTGTTGGTTTTGGAATTTTTGTGCTTGTATTTGGTATTCTAGTGATTTTATATCATTTCTATCATTAAGAGTATAAGTAGGATTATTGATTTGTACACGTTTAATTTTATCAATTTTTGTGTTGGTTAAATATTCTAACATTAATTTGGAACGTTCTAAAGCAAGCTGTGCATCGCCAATTTGGTATTCAGTTGATGAAGCTTGTGACTTTAGTGATTCTAAATCAGCAATAGTCCGTAGTCCTTGATTATACAGTTTTTGTGTTCTGTCTACATCTGATTGCAGTTGTTGCAATCTGTGTTGCAAGGTAATAAGATTTGATTCATTATTAAAGTATGTATAATATTCTTGTATAACTTGTAAATAAATGTTTTGTTTTGTGTGTTTGCTATCGAATGCACTTTTTGTTGCAGTTGCACCTTTTTCTCTCATATTTTTATAATCTGCCCAATCAAGTTTGAAATCAAAGGCAATTTGTGTATTTTGTGTTTGATAATGTATATTTACACTTGTATTGTTTCTATTGAAATTATATGTTGCATTGAGTGTAGGAATAAAGGCAAGCTTTGAAACAAGATGATCTTTTTGTGCTTGTTGCATGAGCAAATCTTGTGCTTGTACCGCATAGTTATTGTTGGCACTTTCAAGTAGTTCTTTCAGAGTCATAC
The DNA here is from genome assembly GCA_949299115.1 of uncultured Helicobacter sp. GTDB lineage: Bacteria > Campylobacterota > Campylobacteria > Campylobacterales > Helicobacteraceae > Helicobacter_A. Next base: position 41,119 of record CASFZH010000014.1, read on the forward strand.
CATCGGTGCTATCTACACGTAAGATACTTTCAAGACGTAAGTCAGTAATGGCATCAGAGGATTTATCTGAAGTGGTACTGCTGCTATTAAAAGTATAAATATTATTGTTTCCTTTCGCTATATAGGCAATACAACATAAGATAATAAAAATTTTTTTTAACATGATTAGAAACCTCCAAAAATAATACTTGTATAAACAATTAAAAATGTCATTGTAGCACATTTTAGGTAAAAAGATTACTAGAAAAATATAAAAAATAGTGTGGTTTATTTTGTATAAATAATCAATTTTTTATCAAATTATAAATTTAGCTATAATCTACAATGGCTTATACTAATTTTAAATTAATTACAATTTTTAAAGTATAATGCCATTGTAGATTCTAAAATATTGGATTCTTATTTGACTTAGTCATGAATATATCTACAACCTTAAGGGACTATAATGAATAAATTGCTTCTTTATCAACAATTACAACATTTAGAAGACAAACCCGGTATTTATCAGTATTTTGATAGTAATTCTCGTTTGCTTTATGTAGGAAAAGCAAAAAATCTTAAAAAACGTATTAAAAGTTATTTCAATGCTGATTTATCACCAAATCCTAACAATAGCCGAAGAATCCAACACATGGTAGCCCAAATTCATAGCATTCATGTATTAGTGGTTGCGAATGAAAAAGAAGCACTTATACTTGAAAATTCTTTTATCAAATCACAGAATCCAAAATATAATATTTTGTTGCGAGATGATAAAACATACCCCTACATTACTATTAATATCAATGACAGTTATCCACGTTTTAGTATAACAAGGCACATTGTCAATAAGAAAGGTATGTTCTATTTTGGACCATATCCTAGAGGTATAAAAGAAATTCTAGCAAGCTTATATGAAATATTCCCACTTGTGCAGCAAGCAAGTTGTCTGAAGGGTAAAAAGGCATGTTTGTACTATCAAATTGAAAAATGTTTGGGTGTATGTGAATATCATAGTGATAGCTTACAAAAACAATACAATCAATATATTCAAGAAGCAATAGAACTTATGCAAAATAAACATAAAATGAGAAAAACTTTAGAAGCAAAAATGCTAGATTTTGCAAATAAAGAGCTTTTTGAACAAGCACAAGTTTGTAAAAATTGTCTTGAAATATTACAAGAGATAGAACATTTTTCTGTTGTTGATATAAAAAGGCTATATAATGCTGATGTTTTGAGTTTTGTATTTATAAAAAATCGTGGTGTTTTATTAAAGCTTTTTGTGAGAAATGGAAAAGTTATAAGTTCTCATCATATTTTTGTAAGAGCCAATGTGTCAAATTATGACCAAACAGATGATAGAGATGCATTGAGTGAGAAAGATTATGGAATCACGCAAGAATTTGAATATGAAGTTTATACACAAGCATTACTTAAAATCTTACAAGAAGAAAATCTATGTGAGGAAATTATACTTGCTAATATTACAGAATCACATTTTAAATCTTTACAAGATTCTGTCCCAGAAATCGCTAAAAAGCTTACATTGCCAAAGCGAGGTGATAAATTAAAGTTAGCACAACTTGCTTACACTAATGCACTTCATTTACTCACGAATACTGCCAAATTACATGACAGCGAGGATAAGATTCTCAAAGATGTTGCCAATCTTTTTCTTTTCAAACAGGATATTCATAGTATAGAGGTATTTGATACAAGTCATCATGGAGGGGATTTTGCGGTTGGAGCTATGATAAGTTATAGCAACAATGAGTTTTATAGAGAACATTATCGGCATTACAATTTAGAGGGAAAAGATGAGTATACACAAATGTGCGAAATGCTTATGCGTAGAGCAAAAGCATTTGATACCATACCTGCTCCAAACCTGTGGCTACTTGATGGGGGTATAGCACAAATCAATCTTGCGGTTGAAATTTTACAATCTTGCAATGCTAATGTTGAGGTCCTAGCTATTGCAAAAGAAAAAAGGGATTCTAAAGCATATCGTGCTAAAGGTTTAGCAAAAGATATTTTACGCTCAAAGGAGTTGGAATTTCGACTTGATTCTCATGATGTGCGTTTGCAATTTTTACAAAAATTACGTGATGAAGCCCATCGATTTGCTATTTCCTTTCACAGACATAAAAAGATTAAAAATATATATCAGTAATATTATTTGAACTTTGTATTATTGAAAGATAGAAATAGGTATCATAAGCAAGAGATTTATCATATACTACCACACATTAATTATTATTTGTTAGTTAGAGTATGGATTTTAGTAATAATAGTATCTTATTGTAATCTTAGATAGTAGTCTGATTGTATTAGCTTTATATGTTTT
>CASFZH010000015.1 GCA_949299115.1 uncultured Helicobacter sp.
AGTATTGTATCTTATGTTTCTAGTTTTCCATTTAAGCATATAAAATCATACGAATATATCTTTATAATGAATGAAAATGATATGATATGGTTTATTGGGTATTGGGGGGGGGGATATAGCAAATCGTGAGAAATAGAATTACTATACATATATGTTTTGTTGCATTATCTCATGGTGTTATATACAATGTGGTTCCATGCATAAAAACTTTATGAAAATTTCTGTATTTTAATGATTTCAGTCAATTATTTTTTAGGTTTTATGAATTATAGTAATAGTTTGGAATAAATTGTATACGTAGCTTATTCAATTCTTAGTGCGAATCATTTTTGAATCGAGATATTACCATATTCTACACTACATAGAATAGTATGGTGTCTCATCAACATAAATATATGAATATTTATATTTAATACATCATACATCAATATAATAGAAAGTGAAATACTGTCTAATTTAAATTAGACAGTGATAAAAGTATTTCTATTAAAAGAATCCAAGTTTATGTGGTGAATAACTAACAAGAATATTTTTTGTTTGCTGATAGTGTTCAAGCATCATTTTATGTGTTTCTCTACCAATACCACTTTGTTTATATCCACCAAATGCAGCGTGTGCTGGGTAAGCATGATAGCAATTTGTCCAAACACGACCTGCTTTAATGCCTCTGCCAAAGCGATAAGCACGGTTAATGTCTCTTGTCCAAACACCACTACCTAAACCGTAAATAGTATCATTAGCGATTTCTAACGCTTCTGTCTCATCTTTAAATGTTGTTACTGCTAATACTGGACCAAAGATTTCTTCTTGAAAGATTCTCATTTTATTATGCCCTTTAAATATAGTTGGCTTAATATAACAGCCATTAGCCAAATCACCACCCAATTTATTTTCTTCACCACCAATGAGACATTGTGCCCCTTCTTCTTTACCTATTTTAATATAATTTAAAATTGTATTAACCTGATTTTTATCAACTTGTGCTCCCATCATCGTGCTTGGGTCAAGTGGATTTCCTGTCTTAATAGCTTCTACTCTTTTTAATACTTTATCCATAAATTTATCATAAATTTTTTCACTAATTAAAGCACGACTGGGGCATGTACAAACTTCTCCTTGATTAAATGCAAATAAAACTAACCCTTCGATTGCTTTATCTAAAAATTCGTCTTCATGTGTAAAAATATCATCAAAGAATATGTTGGGAGATTTGCCTCCTAATTCTAGGGTGCATGGAATAATGTTTTCTGTTGCAAATTGCATGATTTGACGACCAACACTTGTGGAACCTGTAAAAGCCACTTTAGAAATTTTAGGGCTTGTTGCAAGATGTTTACCTATCTTTCCACCACTACCATTCACTATATTTACTACACCAGCAGGCAATAAATCCCCGATAATATCAAAAAGCACCAAAATACTTGCTGGAGTAGCCGATGCTGGTTTTAAAACTATACAATTTCCTGCTGCAAGAGCTGGTGCAAGTTTCCATGCTGCCATTAGAATGGGGAAATTCCAAGGTATAATTTGTCCAACAACCCCCAATGGCTCATGAAAATGATAGGCTATAGTATCATTGTCGATTTCAGATATGGCACCTTCTTGTGCTCTAATGCAACCTGCAAAATATCTAAAATGATCTGCTGCTAGAGGAATATCTGCTGCTGTAGTTTCTCGAATTGGTTTACCATTATCCCATGTTTCTGCATGTGCAATTTTCTCAAGATTTGCTTCAATTCTATCTGCAATTTTTAGAAGAATATTGGAACGCTCCGTTGGGCTTGTTTTGCCCCATGAACATTTTGCTTTATGTGCAGCATCTAAAGCATTTTCAATATCTTTTTCACTTGATAATGGCACTTCACATAATACTTTACCATTAATCGGAGAAGTATTTTTACTATATTGTCCATCTACTGGTGCAACCCATTTGCCACCAATGTAGTTTTCATATCGTGATTTAAAAACATTACTACTTTCGGTATATTTACTCATAATAACCTCCTAAGATTTTGTAATTTTATTAAAGTATATATCAGTGATTATAATATTTTTGAGTAAAGAATATATTAAAATAATAAAAAATGTAAAAGAATGATAATGAAGTTACATTTTGTAAAATATAAAATCTATGGCTACAATCTAAGTATTATAGAATTTCTCAATTATATTTACTATATTTATATTTTGCTCAAAAAAGAAGTTTGAATAGTACGTTTCATACCACCAAAGTTTATTGTTGCTTGCATTGCTGCTCCACTACCCTGTACAGATTCTATTCGTCCAAAACCAAAAATTTTGTGTTGCACACAATCACCTTTTTGGAAAGTTGTAGAATCTTTTTGCATTTGTGAAGAATAATTGTGAGACATGTTATTGTATGCTTGTTGTTTATTGATATCGTTTGGTGATATGAGACCAGATTCAATAAGGAATATCGAGGGTTCACAATTATTCCTTCTTTGATTGCGATATAATCTGCTTTTTGCATAGCTTAAGATTAAGTTATCTTTTGCACGTGTGAAAGCCACATAGGCTAATCTACGCTCTTCTTCTGCAAGGAAAATACGAGATTTCGTTGATAATTCAAAACCAGCTTCTTCGTGTTGATGTAGTGGAAAAAAACCATCTTCTAATCCAACCACAAAAACATGCTTAAATTCTAATCCCTTGCTATTATGTACACTCATACATTTTATGCCATTGCTATTTTCTTTTTCATTGCTAGAGCTAAGAGCTACATCATTAAGAAAATCTTGTATTATGGTTTGACCCGTTATGGTTTTTGCTGTATTCATAGTATGTATAGTATCTTCTATAAACTCATCAAGTTGTGCAAAGAAAACTTCTATGTATTGACGCCTTTCTTCATTGCTATTTTCTGATTCTTTGTCAAACTCTTTATTATCATCATTATATAATTTAATCTGTGTTTGAAATATATGAAATATTTCTTTTATGTTTGTTGCGATAACATCTTGTAGGGATTTTATAATTTCAAAAAAAGATTGTAATTTTGTTTTACATTTTAAATTATCAAATACACCATTGCAAAAGCTATGATAGATTCCATTATTACCAGATAAATGCAGTAAATTTTGCAAGGTTTTTTCACCTATTCCTCTTTTTGGTCGATTAATAATACGCATAAATGAAAAATTATCATTCATATTTAAGGCTAGACGTAAATAAGCTATTACGTCTTTTATTTCTTGTCGTTCATAGAGTCGAAATGTGCCTATCATCTGAAAAGGTATCTTAGCCTTGTTTAAAAAACTTTCTATATTATTTGCTAAACCATTTAAACGAAACAAAATTGCAATATCCTCATATTCACTACCTTGCTTTATAAAATCATGAATCGATTCTATAATCCTTGTCATTTCTTCTTTATCATCTCTATTATTAAAAAATCGAACTTCATTACCATCCGGTTTTATAGGTTTTAGAGTTTTATTGTGCCTATCGAGATTATGAGAAATAAGATTATTGGCTATGTCTAAAATTTGTCTTGTACTACGATAGTTGTGTTCAAGTTTAATAATTTTTGCATCATGAAAATCTTTATTAAATTCTAAAATATTTCTGATATTTGCACCCCTCCAACTATAAATACTTTGGTCATCATCGCCTACAACACAAATATTATTATGTGTTGTGCAAAGTTGTTTTAATAAGGCAACCTGTAAATCATTGGTATCTTGATATTCATCAACCATTATGTATTGATATCTTTCACTCATTGTAGTTTTTAGGTGTTCATTATTATGTAGAATCTTATATGGCAACAACAATAAATCATCAAAATCTATAAGATTATTCCTTGTCAAATAATGCTCATATTGTTGATAAATTGTTAATATTTCAAGAGATTCTGTATTATCTAGTGAAGATGATGCAGAATTTTTTAGTAGAAAATCTTGTTGATTGTGGAGTGGTGATAATCCATTATTTTTATATTCAGAAATTTTTTCAGATAAACTACTAGGAGATAGAATACATGCATCTTTTGGCATTGTTTTTTTAATATCCCTCAATATTTTTCTTTTATCATCTTCATCAATAACAGTAAAAGATGGGGAACGTTTAAGTAAATGTATGTAGCGTTGTAAAAATAATAAACCAAATTTATGAAATGTGCAAAGCAATGGTGTACTTGTAATATAGGCATTAGAATCTTGTGTGTTTTGTATTAAAGCAATAGCTCGCTCACGCATTTCTTTGGCGGCTTTATTTGTAAAGGTCAATGTAAGTGTATTTTGTGGTGGTATGCCCACTCTACATAGCAAATAAGCAAGACGAGATGTTAGGGTTTTTGTTTTGCCACTCCCAGCTCCAGCAAGAATAAGCAATGAATTAGTAATGTATGTTGCTGCTTCTTTTTGTGCAGAGTTTAAAGAATCCAAAAAATCCATTTTATCCTCATTATAATAGTGTATAGTGCAATATTTCTTTGTGTCTTTTTGATGAAATGTCTTTTGTCTATTTAATTTTTTAATTGTTTATATTTTTAACTTGCAATTATATTATGACGTAAAAAATATATAACTTAAAAAGTATGCTATAATATTAGCTAAATTTTGATTGATTTCAATAAATAAAGGTTTATTGTGGGCGTTCTCGCTATGCTTTTTCGACCGCTTTTTGCAACGGTGTTGATTGGATTAAATTATAATTCTAATTCTTGTGTTATTAGAGTCGTAAAAAAGCGTGGTAATAGCATTGTTGAAGACATTAGCAAAGAATTCAAGATATTAAATGGTGAATTATCAGCCGATGTGGTTAAATATATTAAAAAAATTAAGACACGATATGCCTTTAGTTATGTGGCAATTTTAAGTAAAACTTCAGAGCAAATGCTTGTTCCAGGCATTAAAAAAAATCAATTTAGTCATTTTGGTGTTAATGAAAAAGAGTCCAAAGTTATTAAGATATCAGGTGCTTTTGTTACAATGTTAAAAGATGATATTATACGGTATCAACGTACTTTTAGAAATGCTAAGGGATTAGATTTTTTATTTTCACCGTTTATTTTGTTATTTTTTAAATCAAAAAGTTTCATTGGAGATAATCCAAAGCTTTTTGTGTTGCAAGAGACAGAAACACTTGCCACATTTATTGCTACGCGAAAAGCGATTCTTTACGGTTCTTTCTTATCGATGAATACTGGAGAATCTGTTACCAATGTAACAACGTCTCTACCTCCTTCGCTTTCCGATGCTTCTGATGTATTGGTTGCCACTACATCAACTTCACAGGGTATTGATGATTTGAATACAGAGCTTGGTGGGATTGATGAAGAATTGGCTGATTTTGATAATTTTAATTTTGATAATATTGGCGGTGATTCTGGTGAAACCATAAGTGGTAATAGTGCGGAATCTGAAGAATCTGGTGCTATGGAGAGTTTGCAAGATTTAGGACGTTCTACGAGTATTATTAATCTTTTGCAGGCTACATTAAAAGATTTTTATCACAATTCATTATATGAAGGTGATTTTGTAGAAGAAATAGTATTGTTCGATTGTTATGGGATTTCTTCACAAGCGGTGGATAACATACGTTCAAATCTTATGATTGATCTTTCTATTGTGGCAACTGATTTAGCACAAGAAATTACAAATCTTATACAAATCGAGTTAGATAGCTAAAAGGATTTATATGACTTATAGTTTTACAAAAGCAACTTCAAAGCATATTTTAAAACCTGCTACAAAAATATGGGGTTTTTACTTTATCCTTGCTTTTGGAATCCTTATAGGTTTTAGAGTGCATCTTTTGATGCAAGTTGAAGATTTGAAAGAAATGCAAAATACATTAAAAGCAGAGCAAGAACAAATTGCAGAAACAACTGATTCTCTAATTAAAGAGGGTGAAAGATTGTATTATGAGCTTGGTGTTACGACAAAAATTAAGCAAAGAGATGAGAAACTGCGTCAACAAATTGAGAATATTTTGAATATGATTCCAGATAAAGTTGCAATTAGTGAAATCCGTTTTGAAAACAACCGTCTCTTTATGCGAGGTATTACAGCAAGTAGAGAGCTTTTTGAGACATCATTGCAATCTCAATTACGTGCAATCTATACCACAAGTAATGCGAGCTTTTATGAATTACCTAGCGGTTGGCTTAATTTTGAATCTATTAGTCAAACAGATGATGGATTGATAGACAGAGTAGATGATTAGACGTTAAGAATCTCTAGGTCTAAGAATCATCTTGTTGTTGTGCATTTTTTTGTAGATGCAGACTATTTAGATAGAGACTGTAAGTTAATACCTAATTGTCCTATTCTATATAGTGCAAAATCATATTTAACTGGATCTTTAGAATCAAATTTTTTTAGGTTATTAGTAATTTCTATAACTGCTTTAAGACTGTAAGATCGAATAGAGCAAAATTGCAAAATTTTGGAGATTCTAAATGTATGGGTATCAAGTGGTAAAAGTAATGTATGTGTTGGAATTTCATGCCAAATTCCTAAATCTATGTTATCTTTGCGTACTAACCATCTTAAAAACATATTATACCGTTTTAATGGTGTTTGCAATGAGCATGGATTACCAAATAAAAATTCAATACCATAGCTTTTTATATTATGATGAGAGAGAAATTTCGACAAAAAATTTTGAATAGCACGAATACCATCTACAACATTGTTTGTTTTATGAAATGCCTCAAGGAATATTTGTTTTATTCCTCCATTTTGTATCATAGCTATAACTGCTAAAAAGCAATTTCTTGTATCTTTTCGTGTTTGAAAGCGATAATAAGGGAATATATCAATAGGATATGAGGTAAATTTTTTGGAGTCCAAGAGTGTATAGAAAGGCATTTTTTCTAGATTTTTAACAATAAGTGTGGCATTACCATATGAATACATAGCACAAATAAATGCTAGTTCATCCAAAAATTTAAAGTCTTTATATCTATGAACAATATTTAATGGATCAGGATATAAAGCAAGATTTTTAGTAGTATTAAATATTTTATATTGTTCGTTTAAAAATTTTTTAAGTTTTGTTTTATCGTATTGCATAATATACTAAATTCTAAATTTTATATTAACAAATATTATGAAATTTGTTAGCCTTTTAATTGGGACTATAGGAGATGTCCCATTTTGGCTTTTTTTACTTTTAGATAATTCATATTATATTCATTTGGTTCAATAATAATACTATGTCGCACACATTTTACATATTTTTCCATTTCAGTAATTTTTTTTGGATTATTAGTAAGTAATTTAATTTGAGAGATGTTGAAATATTTAAAAATCTCACCAACAATTTCATATTGCCTTGCATCTTTTGCAAATCCTAGTGCTTCATTTGCTTCAACAGTATCCATACCACCATCTTGTAGATTATAAGCATTAATTTTATTAAAGAGTCCTATACCCCTTCCTTCTTGACGCAAATAAATCAACATGCCATTTTCTTCATAGATTCTCTTCATAGCAAATGCAAGTTCTGGACCACAATCACATTTCTTTGATCCAAATACATCTCCCGTTAAACATTCAGAATGTACTCTAACAAGTGGGGTATTGGATAACGGAGAGGTAAAAACAACCAAATGCTCCAATGTATTTCCATTTGTTTGGTATTCGCGAAATGCTTGGGTTTTAAAATTGCCAAATTGTGTTGGCAAATTGGCTTCATTAGAAACTTCAAATTTCATTAAAATAACTCCGATTTTAAAATGTTTTATAAGTTACAAATTATAATAGGAAAAAATAAAATTGTCTATTAATATATTCATTTTTTTGCAAATAAAAATTAAGATTTTTTTAAGCTTAAAGACTTGTATGACTTTAAAACAAAAGTATATTATATTGCTATCTTAATATATATTTTAACAATAAATTGATATTATTTTAGTATATTGTTTTTCAAGGATTCTTATGTTACATAGGTTGAAATTCTGTCGATGTAAAGCAATCATTCTAATGGCATACATCATTTATTTTTTGTCGTTTATAACACATGTTGTTTGGGCTGGAGATAAAACTATAGTAATTACTAAAGAAGCAGATAATATGCCTAACATACAGGTGGTTAGTGTAGATGGTAATGACAATACCATGAAAATTTATAAGATGCTTGTCCAAGATTTGCGGACAACTGGACATTTTAACGTATATTATGATGATACATTGCGTACGAATATTTTAAAGAATAATCTTGCAATGCAGGATTATAAAAGCAAGAATGTGAATTTTATTGCACAAGTTGCACATAAAAAACAAGATAATGTGCTTGTTGGAATATTAACTTTATACGATTTTTCTAATGATAAAGAAATATCCGTTGAATATTCCCAAGATGATGTTGACAAATATCCGTTTATAGCTCACTCTATGGCATTATTTCTTAATGATTATATCAAAGGAGACAATATTGATTGGATTAATCGTTATGTAGTTTTTTCAAATTATACAGATTCTGGAAAAAGTGATATTATGATTGCTGATTATACCTTTACATATCAGCAAGTTGTTATTAGCAATGGATTGAATATTTTTCCAAAGTGGGCGGATTCAGAGCAAAAGACATTTTATTACACGTTGGTTACCGATGAAGCTACAATATATAAATATAATATTTATAATGGTAAAAATGAGAGAATTATTTCAAGTCAAGGTATAGCGGTTGTTTCAGATGTTTCTAAAGATGGAAATAAAGTGCTTATGTCGCTTGCTCCTAATGGATTGAGCGATGTATTCTTATATGATGTAAAGACTAAAAGGCTTACACAGCTTACTAATTATTCTGGCATTGATGTTAATGGTCATTTTGTAAATAATGAAAGAAGTTTTGTTTTTGTATCAGATAGATTGGGATATCCCAATATTTTTATACAAGATCTTATGCCAAATTCCAATGTTACACAAGTTGTATTTCAAGGTAAAAATAATAGTACGCTTTCTACGTTTGGACATTACATTGTTTATTCAAGTAGGGAAAGTGATGAAAGCACTGGGCTTAATGCCTTTAACCTCTATCTTGTATCATCAGAAAGTGATTATGCAAGACGGTTGAGTAAGACTGGTGCTAATCGAATTCCTCAATTTTCTAAAGATGGTGATACGATTATGTATTTGCGTCAAGAAAAAGGAGAAAGTGCCATAGGTATTATTCGCCTTTCTATTAACAAAAGTTTTCTTTTTCCGTTAAAAAAATTAAAAATACAATCATTTGATTGGTAAAATGACAGATTTTTTGATAAAATAGCAATAATATTTGATATGAAATAAGGAGACAATATGCAATATTTGAGAATTTCAAGTATATTATTGGCATTTTTTTTTATCATTGGATGTGGTAGTAAAAGTGTTGATTCAAGTGGTGGTACGAGTCAAACTACAGAACAAAAAACATTAGATAATGAACAAACTTCTAATGGTGAAGATGAGGCGATAGCGGATAATAATAGAGACTATGGTCCTGAAGGTGCTTTTATGCCTCTTAATAATGGTAGTGGTGATTCTGACTATAATGATAATGGTAATATATCTGATAATGATAGTGATAATAATGATGGGAGTGGTTATGGTGTAAATTCTGTTGATGGAAATCAAGGAGATGATACGCTTGCCGCAAATGGTGAAGATGAAAATATAGATAGCGATGGAAATATTGTGATTGATTCCTTAACAACAATTTATTTTGATTTCGACAGATATAATATTCGCCCAGATATGAAAGGTTATGTGCGTGCAAATGCTGAATACATCAAAAGTCAAAATATAAAAGCTGTTGTTTTACAGGGTAATACAGATGAATTTGGGGGAGATGAATACAATATGGCATTAGGACAAAAGCGTGCTTTAGCGGTAAAAGATGCATTAGTATTACATGGATTACCAGCAACAATGTTTTCTACTATTTCGTATGGCACTCACAAACCTGTTTGTAAGGAAAAGACTTCTGAATGTTATGCAAAAAATAGACGAACGGATTTAGTTGAAAAACGATAATACCATAATTTAGGAATAGTAAATAATGAAATATACTGCAAAATCTTTGATTCTTGCTAGTTTTTGTTTATCTCTCCTAAATGGAGAGCCTTCTGCCTTTGAGTTACAAAGTGGTGCAACTAAAAAAGATATGCGGGATTTGAAAGATATAGCAGATTTTACACGTTCTGTAATTTCAGATTTTCAAAATAAGATTGCTAATCTTGAACAGTCAGTTGATGGATTAAAGACTGTATATGAAGGAATTAGCGTTACTTCACGACAAGATAATCTTATGTTGAAAGCACAAATTGAAAAAGTAGAAAACTTGCAAGCTCTTGTAGAGTCTTATCAAGTTTCTCAAAAACCCCAAGTTGAACTTATACAAAACCTTAAATTACAAGTTGAGGCTAATACAAAAAATATTGAACAAATGAATCAAAAAATTGACAAGCTATCAGAGGCTTTTTTGCAAGCGAATGAAGAAATTTTAAAACAAATTCAGGTTTTAAGTGAACAGGCAATTGCCTTGCAAAATAATATACAGGGAATACAAAATCAACCTATTATTGCTTCAATTCGTGAGAGTAATTCTGCAAGTGTTGCTAAACAATATAATTTTTCATCAAACAATACTGATAATCTTAAAGAAGCAAAGAATCTCATTAAACAAAAAAGACTTGATGATGCAAAAGAATATTTTGAATATCTCATCGATCAAAATTTTGCAGTAGCAGAATCTAGTTATTATTTAGGAGAAATTTATTATGTAAGAAAAGAATATAATGATGCCTTGCCTTATTATAAAACTAGTGCCAGTTTAGATAGTAAGGCAAGCTATATGCCTATTTTATTGTGGCATACTGCTTGGTCATTTAAGTATTTGAATGACCAAGAAAACTATAAGAAATTTTTACAAACATTGGTTGCCTTATTTCCACAGAGCGAACAAGGTCGTAAAGCCAAAGATATTTTAAATAAATAGGAGAATAGTTATGATTGAAAACAATAAAGTCGTATCAATTAATTATGAGGTTACAGATGTTGCAACACAACAAGTTATTGATAAAAATTTGGATAATAAGCCATTAGAATTTATTACTGGCTGTGCACAAGTGATTGAGGGCTTGGAACAACAGATTATGCAAGCAAATGTTGGTGATTCTCTTAGTTTTAGTGTAGCACCAGAACAAGGGTATGGGGTAAGAAACCCAGAGCTTATGCAGGAAGTAGATAGATCTCAATTTAGTGATATTGAATTAGAAAAAGGCATGACATTATTTGGACAAGCTGAGAATGGTATGCCAGTGCAAGTGATTGTTGCAGATTTTAATGCTAATACTGTATTAATTGACTATAATCATCCTCTAGCCGGCAAAACTCTACATTTTAAAGTTAAAGTTTTAGATGCTCGTGATGCTACTTCAGATGAATTAATTGCTGGAATGGGTGGTGGCTGTGGTTGTTCTTCAGGTGGTCATAGTGGTGGCGGTTGTTGTGGAGGCGGTGGTAGCTGTGGCTGTAGTCATTGATAAGCTTTTTGATGGGATGGTTATCAACTCAATTACAGTGCAAGAAGCTTAGTAATTATTATATTTATTTCTTATTGAGAAAATAAAAGCATAGTAATTATAAATTATTGTATTTTGATAATAAAAGAGTTATGTGGGTATTATGGTATAGGGATATGTAAATCAATATTAAGTTTTTTATAGATTATTGTTATGTGATAATGGATAAGATAAAAAAATTTAATTTTTAACCAAGATACTGAATGATATGAGGAAATGTTGGAGTTCTTGCAATGCGTAATTGTTTAAAATTATGTTGTATATGTACCATTATAATAATTTTTAGTGGTTGTTGGCAAGTTATGGATTCTGTTTTTAAAAATCCTACAAATTACGGCGTGAAGTATGCTCATGTACAGAATGAAAAGGTGTTTCAACAAGAAATGAATGATATTATTGCAAGAATAACTTCTTCTGATTTTACTGCTGTTAATGATTTAATAGAATTACGAGATACCACCCATTTTCAAATAGTAAATCGTGAAATTACTATTGATTGTAGGAATTTTAGCCATAAAACGGACATTGATACAATACTATCGACAAAAAGAAACCCTTGTAACAATCAGCAAATTGGTTCTAGCGTTGATTTTGCAAAATATCCTTATAAAGAGTTTTATGGCAGGAAATTTGAAAATATTGAGAATAAAGAGCAATTTTTATTGCTTTATACTCAATCCTTTGACACTATTACCAATAAAGTTGAAATGAAAAAAGAGCTTGAAAAATTGTATGGTGAAATAAATTATGAGAGTAATGCTTTATATGATTTACAAGAGTTAAAATATTATGCCTTTAATAAACATATAATCCATTCTTATGATGAATTTTATACACTTGCTAATCACTATAAGGTTAAGTGTCAAGGATTCTTGCTATTCGAGAAAAAGTTGGGTAATATATTGAAATATCACAAAAATATAAAAAAATGCAAACAAGAAAAATAAGATGGAATATTATATGGATAGTATTGTTTGATTGTATGCGGGATAGATGCACTTCTGTCATGTTAAATAATTAGGATCATGTTTTATATAATGTTTTAATTACAGTGTCTCTCTTTGAATCTAAAGAAGTGCAATTTTTATATGTCATCATTGGTATATACTGTTGTACAGAAAAGAAGATCTCTACTCAAAAAATGATGTCAAAAAATGTGATGATAGATAATATAATAAGTAGAGTGCATAAAAGTTATATTAATCAGAAATAGCCTCCCGTTTCTTTTGAATAAGAGAGGTTGTGTAGAATACTAAACAACGTGGAAAAATTGAGGATTTTGATATTCTTTAATGAGTTTAGGATGTTAACATATTCGTAATGTTATGAATCATTTTCTATTTGTTATGAGAAATTTTAGAATCTTTTATAGGTATTAATATAGCAGCACTTGCTAGCAACACCACACCACATAACACAAAAAGCCAAAAATACCCTAGCGTGCTAAGTGTGTAGACGAATAATAAAGAAAAGATTGCTTGAGAGATTCCAAAATAAGTAGTTAAAAGCCTAGAGGCATCGCTAAAATGTTCTTTCCCCGCAATTTTTAAAGCCAAAGCATTAGTAAGTGTAACATTGCCTGTTGTGCTAAAACCCATAATAAAAACTGAAATATTTAACCAAAAGAGATGTGGTATCAGGGCAAAAAAACAAGAAAGGGCTTTACATAATAAAATGATAATATGAGCATTTTTTAAGCCAATTTTATCTGCTAAGATTCCACTCCCTAAACTCCCTAGTGCTGCTCCAATACCAAATAATGCCCATGATTTTCCTGCTATTATTGCACTAAAGTCTAAGTCTCGCACCAAATAATCTACCCAAAAAAGCGTATGGGGTAAGTAACCAATGGCATTGAGAATATATGAAATAATAAGTAACCATAAGAAGAAATTTGGGTGAAGATTCGCTATTTGCTTAGAATCTTTTTTAGCTGGGTGTAAAGATTCTAGACTCAATAGGCTTAATACAAAAGCAAGAAAACTTATGCCACCCAAGAGATACCACACAGATGTAATATTTTTTTCTGCTAAACTTGGCAGAATGAAGCCACTTGCTACCGCACCTAAACCAATTCCACTAAACACAAATCCACCTACACTCCCTCGAACTCTCTCTTTGATATATGGCAAGGAGAGAGGTCCGGCTAGAATCATTAAGGTTGCACTAGCAAGCCCAGCTAAAAACCGCCATATCCATGCCCAAATAAATGGCATGGAATCTAGGCTACATGCAAAAAAACTGCATGCAATGATTAAAAAGCTATATTGTGCCACTCGCTCTAAACTATAATATTTATGTAAAACTGTAATAAAAAATGCCCCAAATATATAACCCACTAGAATAGCTATGCCTAATTGAAAGCTTTGATTCTGTGTGAGTTTGCCAGAGAGAATAAGAATTGGGATTAACACTACATAGCCAAAACGTGCCAAGCCATTAGCGACAAAGGTTGCTAAGAAACAAGTAAAAATACGTAATACCATATCAATCCTTAAAATATTGCACTAGGGTATCAACTGCATTGTTGCAGTCTTGTAAAAAAGTTGATTGGATATGTGGTCTTGGTAGTATGAATGTATAAAATTTGATTCCCTCTGTTGGCAATCCTATAATGGAAAGATTTTTTGTGATTTCTTCATTAGCTTTTATTGAGCGAAAATGTTTATCGATACAAAAACATTCAGATTCTATGCCATTATTGTTAAATGTGCTTCCTAAATTATTACTAAGGATAGATGAGAGAAATTCATCATTAGCTAGTCGCAAACTATCGATTCTTGCATTAATGAGTCTTGTTGCTAAATAATGTTTATTAAACCCATCGATAATTTTACAATTTTCATGGCTTATATTTTCTACTTTTGCATTATAGAGTATTTCTACAATACCAGCTTTCATAAGAGCCAATAATTCTTGTATCCGTATAAGTGGTGGTCCTACGCAAAGCCTATTATTTAATGGGATAAAAGTTTTCATAAAAAAGTTATAAGAATCTTGGGTAATACCACCAAAATCTATACATAATCGTATAGTATCCCTCACATCACGCAATACGTCACAGGCTGATTTAATGGGACTTGTGAGATTGCCTAGTTTTGCCTCCTTTATATCATTCTCTAAATACGCAATCATTTGTAGTTTAAAATCATTAGAATCTTTTGCGTTATCTATTGGGTAAATCAGCTTATGAAAGTCAAATTGCTCATTTTTGGGGATATAGGTATCAAGAATATCTTGTGGATTTTTTGCTAAAATATAGGTGTTTCTAAACAAAAAGGATTGTTCTTGAGATTGTCTAGCTATATAGGTATAGCTATATACATATTCCATTTCTTTAATAATAAGAGGTAGAATCTGTTTTTTGAAATCTAATCTGCCATGTCTCTTTTGCAAATCTATGATAACATCTTTTGTAAAAAATAGAGGAATATATTGTTCCCTTGTCTCTTTTTGTGTAATAGCCCTTGCCATAAGGGGTATATTGGAACGTGAAAAAGCTAGAATCTTTGGCTCATTGTGAGATGGGATATATGTCAATTCGCCATCTTTTTCTTCAAAGTGACCACCCCTCCCGCTTGTAAGTAGGGTAATAATATCAATAGCACTAAGCCCCAAACCCTTAATAGCTACTGTATCCTTAGAACTCAGCCCTTGCACAGCATTATCTAGCGGGTATGCAGGGTATTCTTCTGATGTTTTTTCTTGTTGTGCATGTCCTGTAGTAACAAATACAGAATCTGAAAGAATGGTAAAATTTTTACTTTTTACAATAAATTGAAAATCTCTTTTATCTATCTCTTTTGCTTTTTCTTTGATAATTTCGATGATTATATCATTTGGACATAGTTTTTTAATAAATTCAAAAGAATACCGCAAATATTCACCAAGCAATGCCCTTGCGTAATAGCCATTTTTTTGAGCTTTTATACCTCTTGCAATCAAAAATTCATAAAAGCTTGGACCTTTTATAAAAAACTCATTAGGACACACACTTTCATCACAAAAGATACTCATTTGCGATGAGACAGTATTTGCTAACATGCTAGCGGGTTGCTTAGGGTCATGACAGCCAAAGCCAAGCGAATGAGAATCAAAAATCACAATATGCAGTTTTTCTGTAAACTTTCCTGCTAATTTTTTTGAAAGTCTTTCTATGATAGATAATTCAGTTATTCCAAAACCAACAATAGTTACGGATAACATAGAGTTTCCTTAAAAAAAAATTAAGAAAAATTAATATTTTACATTATACAATAAATCATCAAAAAATATGATTTATTTACAATAAATAGTTAGAATGATATAATTTTTATTTTTTAAGGAAATATCTATGCCTTATGTCAATATTCGAATCACAAGAGAAAATGGTGAGCCGACCACAGAACAGAAAAAAGAACTTATAGCGGGTGTTACTGATTTATTAGCTAAAGTTTTGAATAAAAATAAGGCTTCAACGGTAGTTATCATTGATGAGATAGATACTAATGATTATGGATTAGGAGGTAAGAGTATCACAGAAGTAAGAAAAGAACAAAAGAAAGGATAGTATAAAATATTTGTAGCGATATGCTTTAAGTGTGGCAATTTTGCTAATCACAACATGTTTGTATAAATAGCTTTATAAATTAAGATTTTCTTTTTGTTTTAAGAGGTTCTCTTGTGCTTATTTCATGGCTATTCTTTGAATATTTACCTATTTATAACTATCTTTTTATTTTTATCTGAATATATAATTCACAAGATAATACAATCGATCGTTACTTTTACTATGTTTAATTCTATGGATAGCAAGGCGTAATAATATTGTGGATTAATTAAAAAAAGCAAGTTTTTGATACTTTTTTGAGTATAATAAAAAGCTATGTGTCATAGAGAAATGAAGATTCCAGCCTTATATTATTAGAATCTCAATGCTGATTCAGACTTACTTTAAGAATGAGGACAATATGAAACGATTGCTTACAACACCTATTTATTATGTTAATGATGTTCCGCATATTGGGCATGCTTATACAACCATTATTGCTGATGTTATGAAAAAGTATTGGACTTTGCAGGGAGATGAAGTTTTTTTACTTACAGGTACAGATGAACATGGACAAAA
Source organism: uncultured Helicobacter sp. (assembly GCA_949299115.1). Lineage (GTDB taxonomy): Bacteria > Campylobacterota > Campylobacteria > Campylobacterales > Helicobacteraceae > Helicobacter_A. The sequence goes on from CASFZH010000015.1 coordinate 16,641, forward strand.
AATAGAGGAAGCTGCAGAAAAACATAATATTAGAACTATCGAATATGTAGATTCCATTAGTCAAAGATTCCGTGATACATGGAAAATGTTTGAAATTGATTATGATAAATTTATACGAACTACATATCTTGAACATATTTTGAGTGTTCAAAAGGCTTTTAAGATAATGTATGACAAAGGCGATATTTATAAGGGAGAATATGAAGGGCGTTATTGCGTGAGCTGTGAAAGTTTTTTTACTCAAATACAAGTTCTTGAGGGGATATATTGTCCAGATTGTGGGAAAGAAACGAGGATTGTAAAAGAGGAGAGCTACTTTTTTGCACTTTCAAAATACCAAGATTCCCTATTGGAGTGGTATAGGAAGAATGAAAATTGTATTTTACCTTTACATAAAAAAAATGAAGTTATAAAATTTGTTGAAGGTGGTTTGCAGGATTTATCTATAACACGAACAAGTTTTGAATGGGGGATACGAGTCCCATTATCACTAAAAGACCATAAACATATTATATATGTTTGGCTTGATGCCCTCATGAATTATGTGAGTGCCTTGGGATATAGTTTAGGTTATAATAACGCTAAAGCACAACTTAGTTGCAAACTACATCAGAATCCTACTTTAGAATCTAAAATGGAATATTTTAATCATACGACACATATTGTGGGGAAAGATATTTTACGATTCCATGCTATTTATTGGCCAGCATTTTTACTTAGCTTGAATCTTCCCTTACCACAACATATTTTTGTACATGGTTGGTGGACAATTGATGGAGTAAAAATGAGTAAAAGTTTGGGTAATGTAATTAATCCGCTTGAAATTAAAGAAGCCTATTCTACCGATATTTTACGTTATTTTTTGCTTAAGGAAGTACCTTTTGGGCAAGATGGTGATTTTTCTCAATCAGCCCTTATTAATCGTAATAATGGAGAATTGAGCAATGATTTAGGCAATCTTGTAAATCGACTAATTGGTATGAGCGAAAAGTATTTTCATTTTGATTTACGAGATAGTTTTACGATTAATAATTATCAAGTTGAAAGAGAACGTATTGATTTTATTACCAAGCAGACTCAACACTATATGGATAACATGCAGCCAAATAAATATTTGGAATCTATTTGGGAGCTGCTTTATTTGGCTAATTCACTTATTACACAAATTGCACCATGGGAGCTTATCAAACAAAACAAGTATGAATCATGTAGGGAATTTTTGAATTTAATTGCAAATATTCTAGCAAAAGTAGCACTTTTACTATATCCTATTATGCCTACTACATGTAAAAATATTGCTATCTCATTGGGCATTGTTATTGACCATAATCAATTTAGACATCTTATTACTGAATACCAATATTTACGTGGTTTTGTTATCACAAAAATTGATGTTTTATTTCCAAAAATCGAAGAACCTCGAATGAAAAACTCATCAAATACAACAAACATTATAAATGCAAAAAAGAATGATTCTGTATCAAATTATACTCATGATATTGTGTCAAGTGATTCTGAAATTTCAATTTCTGATTTTCAAGCCATACATATTAAAATTGGTACTATTATGGATGCACAAAGAATCCCAAAAAGCAATAAACTCTTAAAACTTCAAGTAGATATAGGGGAAAATAGGGAAAGGCAAATCGTCGCTGGAATCGCGGAATTTTATGAATGTGAAAGTCTCATTGGGACACAAGTTTGTGTGTTGACAAATTTAAAGCCAACAAAATTCATGGGTGAAGTAAGTGAGGGCATGATATTAGCATGTAAAGATTCTAATGGATTGAATCTCTTACGTGTGGATAGCAAAAAAGAAAATGGAGCACGCATTAGTTAGCTGTCAGAATCAATTATTACCATATCAATTATTACCATATACTGTTGTGTTGTCTGTTGCTGGATTTTGTATTATTTTATGGCTTTTGTATTCTCTATATAATGATGATATAATCTTATTATACCAATTAATAATGTGAAAACAAAGAGATGCAGGAATTGAATGGATAAAAATTATTTGCATAGATTCTAAAAGACTCTCAATAATTTTGAGTATATTCAAGTAATCGGAATCATAAATATTTATTGAGTCACATGCTACGAGATTTTTGAGTAATTTGTATGAGTATTAAACAGTTGAAAGTATATCGTATTTCAGTACTATTATGGTATTGCATTGCATATCATTTGTGATTTTATTTTTATTTATTACACCACTATGATATATATTATGATTTTGAGAAGGATTTTACTTAATATTAAGATAGAGTTTAGTAATATTGTAGTCATATATTTGACTTCAATAATATTAAGGAGATTCTATGGCGGCGACACAAACGTTAAAAGTAAATACTAAAAAACATAAAGTGACGGATAAAAATAGGCAATCTAAGGTAGGCAAAAAACTAAAGAAGGTCTTAAGTCTTCCGAGAGGATTTCTACTTTCTGGTGTTAAGGCAAATATTAAATATAAAAATCGTTTTGATTTAGCGCTTATTTATTCTCACACTCCGTGTGTTGCTGCTGGTGTATGGACAAAAAATAGTATACAGGCTGCATGTATTACCTATAATAAAAGTCATATTAAAAATAAGATTCAGGCTATTATGATAAATTCTGGATATGCTAATGCTTGTACAAGTATACAGGGTGATAAAAATTGTCTCATTAGTGCTAAGGCATTAGCGAGCAATCTTAAAATAGATTCGGATGCCATATTGCTTGCCTCTACAGGTGTAATAGGGCAGCAACTGCCTATAGATAAGATAATAAAAAATATACCAAAACTTGTGCAGACAAAAAATAACACACAAGATTCAATAAAATGTGCAAGCAAAGCAATCATGACAACAGATACGTATCCTAAGATATATGGAGTCAAGATGTTGCTTCAGGAATCAGATAGTGTAGAATCCCCGGATTCCAAGACAGTGGAACAGGGAAATGAAGAGATAGACACGCAAGAAAAATCAGCATGTAATGAATTACAGGTATCCGACAAAGAAGATTCTAAGTATACCTCTGCCATTACAGACAACACTATAATCAAAAAACCTAAAAAGATTAAAGCAAAAGTTTGGGGCATGGCAAAAGGTTCTGGCATGATTCATCCAAATATGGCTACTATGTTGGGCTTTGTGATGACCGATGTTGCTATCAAACAAAGTCTTTTGCAGGAGGCTTTGGGTGAGGTGGTGCAACAAAGTTTTAATCAAATTAGTGTTGATGGTGATACATCAACTAATGATATGGTTGTTGTGTTGGCTAATGGCAAGGCTGGAAATCGAGAAATACAAGAAAAAAATGCCGATTATGAAGTCTTTAAGTTAGCATTACAGCAAGTTTGTATAAAACTTGCTAAGAAAATCGCAAGAGATGGCGAAGGTGCAACACATTTATTAGAAGTAGTGATAAAGGAGGCGAAAACTTTAGAACAAGCTCAAAAATTAAGTAAAGCTATTATTGGTTCAAACCTTGTCAAAACAGCCATTTTTGGTAAAGATGCAAATTGGGGGAGAATCATTTGTGCAATGGGATACAGTGAAATGGTATTTGATTCTACAAAGCTTGATTTATTTTTTGAAAGTAAAAAAGGTAAAATTGCTATCGCAAAAGATGGTGTAGGTGTGCAATTCAATGAGAATAAAGCGAGAAAAATCTTAAGTGCTGATACAGTCCGAATCGTAGTCAATCTAAAAGACGGTGATTATAGTGCGAAAGCTTGGGGTTGTGATTTGAGCTATGATTATATCACAATCAACGCTGATTATCGTTCATGATTGTTGTAGTGTGAGTAAAAGATATAGGCGTATGCAAATATTTTTGTGATGTGAAGTGAGGACTGTGCCAAATTCATGCTTGTTTGCCGAATTAACAGGTACAATTATAGAAAATGAATTGAGAAATAGGCAGTTTATGTCATACTTGTTGTGATACATATTTGTAAGATACTTTTATTTTGAGTATATGGTTAATTTGTACTATTTGGAAAGATATAGAACACCTTTTTACATTGTATATTGAGAAAGCAAATTTATATTTCAAAATATTTATTAATAGCGATTTGTCAGTTTTTCAATGATTTTTTGCTATGCTTTTATTATAATAATGAAAAGTTACAATATGTGCGATTACAAAAGAGATAAAAAGATTTTTTATAATTTAAAAGGTATAATACGGACTATTATTCCTAGAATTTTTGCACAAAAGAATTTAGATTCTAAGATTCAAAATATTTTTAGAATCTATGATAACAAGTTAGAATATCTAGCTATGCGTTTATCTTTATATAATAAATTACAAGAGCCTTTTATGCTGCCACAAAACAGGGAAGAATTGCCGTCTGATTCTGATTTTTTGGGGGTAAAACCACCTTATCCAAGCAGACTTTGCAATATGCAAATTATTCGCCCTTTGCTTGATATGCTTAAAAATAATACTCTGATGGCAAGATATGCCACTGTATATTACTATGATTCTTATGAATGGTCAAGATATTTTGATGATAATCTAACGTGGGCGTTTATCTTTGGTGATGTAAATACGTTAGTAAGTTGTCCTGCTATTGTAAAATCACGTCCTATTATGCAAGAAAATACAAATTCTGTACTATTACAGTTAGAAAAATGGCGACATTTTAATTTTATACGAGATTCAATACCTTATGAAAACAAGAAAGATATACTGTTTTTTCGTGGAGCAATCTATCAAGATCATAGAATCCGCTTTTTTACTAAGCATTTTGACAATCCTCTGTGTGATATAGGACATGTTGGTAATTCAAGTGATTCTATAGATTCTAAATGGACAAAACCAGCTGCATCTTTGCAAGACCATTTACGTTATAAGTTTCTTTTAAGTTTAGAGGGATTTGATGTAGCGACAAATCTTAAATGGATTTTAAGCTCCAATTCTCTTTGTATTATGCCAAAGCCAGAAATGGAAACGTGGTTTATGGAATCAGGCTTACAAAATGGTATTCATTATGCCGAGATTCACAATGATTATAGCAATCTTGATGAGGTGATAGATTTTTATAAAAATAATCCACACAAAGCAAGAGAAATTATCGCCAATGCCAATGCCTATTGCAGACAATTTTTTGATAGAAAATTGGAGGGGGCACTGAATCTTTTAGTATTACGTAAGTATTTTTATCTTTCTGGGCAAATTGATGTTAGTGAACAAGAAAAGGAATTGTTTGCTTATAGAATGTGATACTGTAATTCATGAAAGAGATAAGGTAATAATAGTTTGAGTAAGCAATAAGCTCCATTAACTTTTAAAAATTGCAAAAAGAAAATACTAAGGAGAAGCAAATTTCTTATTTTACTCGTGATAACTTTTATTTGAAACCGTATTGGTGCATTCAAATAAAAGTGAGAGGAAACAAAATCATGGCAAGATTTTCTCAAGTTTTTTGGGGTTATGTGAAAGTTTGATATTACAAGATTTTTGTGTTTTTATTGTATCATTTAAAATTTTAGTAAATTTTCAGAATACAGATTTATAGGTTATCCAAAATAAAGCAAAGACAATTACATTTATGGGTATGGGTGCAGTAACAGGTATAGGAGCATGGGGACAAAGTATCAATAAATCTAATTCTGAAGCAAGTGCAAAAGGATTAAGCCCAAGACAGCAACACAGCTTAAAAGGTGCAGCACGTATTATGGGTAATGATGAAAATTACTTTGTAGATATGTATAGTAAGCTTGATGAAGCACGTAAAGATTGGGCTAATAGTAGTAAAGACTTTGCAAAATTAGGAATAAAAGATATTCAAAGTTTAGAGGACATAAAAGACCCTAGAGAGCTTATACATAAGGTAGTGAGTGAAATACAAAAGAATAAAAAAGAGGGTAATCTAGATTTTAAGGGTAATGCCAAATTAATCGATGATAGTGTAGAAAATTTATTAGGAGTTAATCTACAAGAAGCATTAAGTATTGATGTAAAAGATTTTAACGCAAAATACAAAAAAAAATTTAATAGTATCACAGACGCAGAGCTTAAGAGAATGGGTAAAATTGGCAGTGAATTCACAAGTTTATTTCAAACAATTAAGAGTTTTGCTTTAAGCGTTACATCAAACTTAGCCCCAGCCTTAAGTAAGCTTTTTAATGCAGTCAAAGAGGGATTAGCAAACTTTAAAAATAGTGATACTTTTAAAAGTATAATGGATAGTATGCGTAAATTCTTTGATAGTGCTAGTAGTAAAGCAAGTGGTGCTATAAAAAGCTTATTTGATAATTTACCGAATTTGGTTAAGAGAATGGTGTTGTTATTTGATAGAATGATTATTACTTTTTTAGATATAAGAGAAGCAATAACATATTTACCCTACACAGATACAAGCCAAAGGGAAAACATACAATTAGAAAGAAAAGCAAGAGAACAAGATTTATTAAAAAAAGAAAGAACCCTAAATTATGATGACGTCAAAGCAGAAATAGAAAAAACTAAAGCCTTAACATATACCAATATAGCAAGAATTGCTAAAGACAGCGAATTGCAAAAACTTATTACAAAAGAATATGGCAGAGATTTTACAAATAGAATCATACAAGCTTTTAGAGAGGCTAATGTTAATGTAGTAGTGCAAGTCAATAATACACAAAATGCAGAAGCACAGATTAATACTACTGCTAACGCACAAATTGTAAAAGCGACACAAATTGGAGGTAATGCGGCTAGGTAGTTTAACTTACGTAACCAAGAATATTGTATAATTATGATATTTTAGTAAAGGAGTTACTATGGTTATTACAATAACTAATGCAGATAGCAGTTTGATTAAAATCATTGAGACACTCAATGAAAAAATAGTAAATCCCTACGAAATAACATACGATGAAATTCCGACAGATGAAACATTAAAGGCAATACAAGAATGTGGCACAGGCAAATCTAAAACATATAAAAACTTTGAGAGCTATATGCAAGAAATAGATAAATGCTTAAATTAGTTATTGAAAATAGTTTTGATAAAGATTACAAAAGGGAACTTAAAAGCGGATTAGATTCCCAATCTCTTTTAGACATTGTTAATAAACTTCAAGCAAAAGAACCACTAGAAAAGAAACATAAAGACCACCAGCTAAAAGGCAATTTACAAGACTTTAGAGAATGTCATATAAAACCAGATTTATGTTTAATCTATCGCATTCAAGCAAAGAATTTACATTTAGTGAGATTAGGAAGCCATAGTAGATTGTTTAAGAAATGAAATTAAGAAATATTTTATTCAGAATTAGTTATTTTTTCCTTAACTGCCTGTCGCCTTGCTTTATATTCTTCAGCTAGTTTACAATGTAATTTCACATCAGCCTCGTTTATAGCGTTAATATCATTCAGCGAATCGTATTTAAGATTTGATACAAAATTTTTCTCTTTAGGCGTTAACTCTTGCCATGTTATACATATTTCAATAGAATTTATTTCCATAGATTCAACGAGAGAATCGGCTTTAGTTTTATGTCTTTCTTTCATAGACTTATAATATTTTTTCTTTATATCTATTGAATTGAGATTTTGTAATTCTTGCTCTGTTGCGTAATATTTTAGTATACTTAGTAGTTCTTTTTCCCTATTCTTGTAAGCAAGAATAGGGGCACTTATCTCACATATATTTTGACTAATATTTTGTTCGTTACATGCTACAAAGCCATCATCGGCTATATAAGTATAAGATTTCAAATACTCATAGTAGTCGTATGGAAACGCAAGACTCCCACATAAAAATATTCCACATAATAATTTTTTCACTCAAACTCCTTATTGATACTGAAACGTTACATTGAGGTTATAGGCTTTTTCTTGATTAGAATCTACAAAAGATAATGTAGCTTGTCTTTTTCTGCTATGGACTATTGATTCATGTATCTTGTTTGTGTCTATTTCTGTTTCTATCTCATATTCTAATAGCCTTGATATATCAAATTCTTTCATATCATCTGGATAGCATAAAAAATCTTTTTTTATCATATTTTGTAAAAAATTAAGCTCTTTTAATGAGAGATTTTGTAATTTATTTTTGTCTATTAGAAAAGTATTTTTTAACATAACAATCCTTTGCAACTAAGTCTTTCACTTGATATTATATCGTAAAAAGCAATATAGACAGATTAAAACAACTATTTTATTATGAAATTTTTTATCAAAACAAATACTATAATAAAAAAATTATAAAATAAAAATATTTTTAAGCTATATTTAAGTGTAACTCCTTTTTATACATATTTTGTGTTACGATTGAATGCTATTCATGATTTCAAAGATTACAAGATTCTATTGCATAATATTATAGCTCATCGTAGCTGCTTTCATATATTGTTGGAACTAAGTTGTAATTTTCACTTATCTTCAGGCTATCACATTATTTTATGTTATATACATTGTCATTTATTATGCTATAAATTACAAAAAAGTCTTGACATGTTAATAATTCGTTTTTTTTTTTTTTGATATTGTGCAATTTGCATATCACATTTGTGATATAGCATAAATTTTTTTTAAGGAGTCAGATATGGCAGATAAAAAACCATTAACACCAGAAGCACAAGAAAAATTGGATAGTGCTTTAAGGAAAAAACGGCTTGGTCAAGACTATACAGAGGAAAAAAATTGGTTTTTACGAAATCAATATGGCTGGGTTGTGCACGAATATGACTTATAAACATTGGGTTGTTTATAGAATCAGCTATGGATTTGCAAACAATAAGAGACTTAGAAAGGAGACATTATAGGTAAAGGTGTAAGTAGTAGCACTCACACACAAGAGCAGATGGACCATTATTCAAATCAATATAATCCAAATAATCCTGCGTGTGATGAACGAATTGAAAATGAGAAAAAAACACAAGAAAACTCACAAAAGCAAAGCCAAAACGATAAACAAAATAAAAATAAATAGGTATCGCAAGAAGGCTTTGATAGTGTAATGCTAATGGTATTTTGTAGAGTTTTTATGTTCTTAATTTTTGTGATTGAATGCCAAGCATTATAAATCTTAGGTTAGGAAATGAAAAGTTTTTATTGTATAGAATCTACTTGGTAGATTCTATACTTGCATGTAAGCAAAGCATAGAAAATTGATGATATAGTGATTAATGAAAATAATCAATATTGATAGATTCTATGCCTGCTTTTTACAAGAATATAGTCAAACTAAGATTTTGCATGATTTACAATTTTATGGAATATTCATTCTTTGGATTATTTTTTGCCGTGCTTAATATTTAAAAATACTTGCTTAAACACACTACAATACAGCTTATTTATGACACGCACGTACAAAAGTATACTAAAATACTAAATATTAAAAAAGTTCTATTTATTGTAACAATATGATAGTGTATTGTGATTCTACAATATTATATGGCTAATAATTTATAGGTTTCTGTGATTCTGACATTGTGTTTATTTGTAGTCTATTATAAAGTCTCATGTTCCCACATAGCTTTTATGTGATTCACAAGTCCTCTATCATAAACTTGTAATCCAATAGAAAGCTAAAATATAAAAATACGGATTATTAGTATAATCTTATATTACGGCATTGAGCTGGTTCTACAAATATATAAATATATTATTTTTGTATGTATTCTTGATACAACACTTAAAATACAATTTTTTAATACATTACATCTATCATCAATAGAATATCATAGAATTAATGCATTAGTAGCAAGACTAAATCATAGTATATTCTTTTTAATTATGTGTAAATTCTTAGATTAAGGACTATGCTTTTGTTGCCACTTCGTTATATAAGCGTAACTGCATGATTTGCTTTCAAGTGTTATTTATTTTTCTAAGGCATAATATGATTATTATCTTAAGAGTAGGGAGAAAATATATATGTTATTATCACAAGCAATTAATCAAGCATTTGGGAATATGGTACAATTAAAAAATACAATACAGCATGATTTTGAATTACATGGTTTAGCACCTTTAGAATTTGCAACTGCAAATCAAATAAGCTACATCAATCAAGACAAATATGTAAAAGATTTGGCAATATCAAAGGCGGGGGCAGTTATAATCAAAGAATCTTTATTGCCACAAGTACCAGCAACAATGCAACCTTTAGTTGTAGATAATCCACATTTGGCTTTTGCCTTACTTTCACAGCTTTTTGCAAAAGGTGATTTTATTGCATCAGATTATACGGAATCACAAATTCATGAAAGTGCCTCTTTAGCGGCAAATGTCGTTTTAGGAAAAAATGTTCAAATTGGTGCAAATACAATGATTATGCCAGGTGTTGTCATCGCAGATGATGTTGTCATTGGAGAGAATTGTAAAATTTATCCAAATGTAGTGATTTATCGTGAAAGCATTATAGGGAATCGTGTTCTTATTCATGCTGGTAGTATCATAGGTAGCGATGGATTTGGTTATGCACAAACTGCAATGGGAGAACAAATAAAAATCGAACATAATGGTATAACCGTCATTGAAGATGATGTAGAAATTGGTGCAAATAATGTTATTGATAGGGCAGTTTTTGGAGAAACACGTGTAAAAAAGGGAAGTAAAGTGGGACATAGCTGCGTTATTTCCCATAATTGTGTCGTTGGAGAGCATTCTTTATTGGTTGCTCAAGTTGGATTAGCTGGCTCTACAACCACAGGTAGAAATGTCGTTTTGGGAGGACAAGTTGGTACAGGTGGACATGTGCATATTGGTGATTTTACTCAAGTTGCGGGACGGGGTGCAGTAAGCAAAAATCTTCCACCAAAAAGCAAGTGGGGTGGACATCCTATTATGGAACTTGATGATTGGATGAAATTTTATGTCAATCTTCGCAGACTTTTAAAATCGAAAAAGACAACAAAAATAGATTCGTAACTTCTATATAATAGCAAACTATCACGTTATAATACTTATAATACAAAATTATTGCATGTATATAATCTATATTTTGACGTTTTAGAATCTTACTTTGTATTCTTTGTAGTATTACATATCTATCTCATGTAAAATAGTACAAAAAGATATTCTTTGTGGCACTTCAATATAATAATACAATTTTAGTTTTTTGAATATTTAGCAACGCAAATTGTTTGTATTTAGGTTTTTAATAATGCAAAATGAATTGATAGAATCTATGTGTTGGCTAAACTTTTACTTGTTGTTAATACCTCCAATACAAGAATATTCTTTTTTACATCAATAATCGCATTACCACCTTTACGCAAATTACCAAAAAGCATTTCGTTGCTTAATGGCAATTTAATCGCAGTATCAATAACTTTTTTTATTTCTCTTGCACCTAATGCAGTATCAATAGAGCTTTGTGCGATAAATTTCGCAGCTTTTGGTGTGAGTTTGAGATGAATATTTTTTTCTTGTAATGTAACATTGAGATCGCTAATGTATTTTTGTGCAATTTTTTGTAAATCATATATGCTTAATGGTGAGAAAGGAATAATAGCATCGAGTCTGCTTCTAAATTCAGGACTAAAGGTATCTTTTATAGCTGTTTGCACACGATTATTGCTTGTATCAAAAAAACCGACCGCATTCCCTTCTTTGCTACCTGCGTTGCTTGTCATAATGAGGATAACATTCTTAAAATCAGCTTTGTTGTTTTGATTATCAGTAAGAGTTGCAGAATCCATAATTTGCAATAAAATATTATAGACATCACTATGTGCTTTTTCTAATTCATCAAGCAGCAAAACACAATGTGGAGCATGACGTATTTTATTGATGAGTAACCCCCCATCTTCATAGCCTACATAGCCCGCTGGAGAACCAATAAGTTTACTAATGCTGTGTGATTCTGCATATTCACTCATATCAATACATTCAAATTTAATACCCAATATTTTTGCCAGTTCTTTACTTAACTCGGTTTTACCAACTCCAGATGGACCAGTGAATAAAAAACTAGCAATTGGACGATTGAGTTCGCCCAAACCAGCTTTATTGATTTTTATCTTTTCTACAATTTTTTCAATAGCTTTATCTTGTGAGAAAATACGCTTCTTGAGATTGGATTCTAAATTTTTTAATAGACTACTTTCATCACTGTTAATGGTGGATTTCGGAATATTCGTAATATCAGACATCAATAGCTCAATGTATTGTTGTGTTATAACTTTATGAGTATGTGGTTTGGAATCTATTGTGTCATTTTTTTGTGTACCATAAATTGTTGGATTATTTTGACTTACTTTAATTTCTTTAATTTGTAGTGGTTCTAAAGTGTTTTGTGTTGGATGTTGCTGCATTTTATCAGAATACAAATTTTGTTTATTATTTGCGTATTCATTTAATTGTGCCTTTGCACCTGCTTCATCTAACAAATCAATAGCTTTATCGGGTAAATGTTTTTCTGTAATGTATTTACTTGAGAGTGTTATGCAGGCCTTTATAGCATCGGGTTCATAAGTTACGTTATGGAATTCTTCATAAAGTGGTGCAATTTTTTGAAGTATTTGCAAACATTCTTCTTGTGTTGGCTCTTCGACTTTAATTTGGGTAAAACGTCTTGCTAATGCCTTGTCTTTATCAAAAGAAGTTTTGTATTCATTAATTGTAGTTGCTCCAATGCATCGTAATTTTCCGTTTGCCAACATGGGCTTGAGAAGATTAGAGAAATCCATGCCACCATTATGAGACTGTCCAGCTCCAACAATCATATGTATTTCATCAAAAAATATAATAGTATTGCTATCTTTTTCTATTTCTGCTAATATTTTTTTAATACGCGTTTCAAACTCACCGCGGTATTTTGTTCCAGCTACAACGGAGCTCACATCGACAGAATATATAACACTATCAAGCATTTTTTTTGGGACATTACCTTGTACAATACGTAATGCTAATCCTTCTATAATGGCACTTTTTCCAACTCCTGCTTCACCAATTAATATTGGATTATTTTTTTTGCGTCTGCAGAGAACCTGTGAAATTTGGTGAATTTCGTGTTCCCTTCCAATAAGTGGGTCTATTTTTCCTTCTCGTGCGAGCTTATTGAGATTCTTGCCGTATTTTTCAAGATATGTTACAGAATCTTTGATTTTTATATGTCTATTAGATTCATCAAAATCAACAATCACACGCATGACATCTTCTTTCCCAATACCTTGTGCATGCAAGAGTTTTACACAATAAGAAGATTCTTCTTGCATACAAGCAGCAAAAAAATCACTGATACCGATGCTTGATTTATTGGCAGATTCTGCATGGAGTATCATGTGGTCAAAGACACGTGAAAAAGCTGGTGTTTGTTGTGGTCCATCAAAATTTTTGAGCTGTCTACCTTTAGGAATATATTTGTGTAAATATTCTGCAATGGATTCCAAGAGATTATTTGTATTAGCACCCGTTGCCCCAACAAGCTCACTACCTAAAGGTGTTTGTAAAAGAGTATAAAATACGTGTTCTATTGTCATGATATCTTGTTGCATTTCGCCAACAAGATTAAGGGCTTTTTGTAAGACATTGCCCAATTCTTCATTAATCCTACCCATTTAATCTCCAAGTCCCTTTATAGCTAAATATCTCTCATGATAATACGTAAAGGCATACCATTATCTCGTATGAAATTTTGTGCTAACATATATTTGAGCTCAGCAATATCGTATGGATAAATTCCACAACTTCCTTCTCCCGTGTTATGCACAAATTGTGTAATATTTTGTGCATCTAGCATACTTTTATCAAAAATACGCATGAGTAATGTAATCACAAAATTAATACTCGTGTAATCATCATTCAATATTATAATTTCCCGCATTTTTGGTTGTGTTATCTCCACTTCATGGACAGTTTCATAACTATTTTCATGAGAATAATCTGAATATTTATTATGCATAATACTAATCCTTCGTATTTCTCTTAAAATATTATTTTATCGAATTTTTCAATTATTGTATAGAAAATTGTAAATTTTGTGTTGAAAAATCTTATCTTTATACAGTGCAATGTAACCTAAACTATGAATATATTTTTAAAGTACGTGAAGTGTAAAAGTATAAAAACGCAATTAAATACAGATATAATCCATTTTAACGAGTATACGTTACAATAATTTGAAATACCATAAATTTAAGGAATAATATGAGTGATAATAAGCAAATTTATGAATCTGTCATTACACAGATGCAAATTATACAACATAAAAAAGGCGAAATTTCTCAAGATACTTTGGGTAGGACATTGGCATATAATAATTTATTGCCACGTTTATCAGACATGGATTATCTCTATAAGAACTTCCGTTATACACAAGACTTAGTAACACGCAAGGGTTTAATAGTAGAGCTTGATAATCTTATACGTTTTATGCAATACGCTAAGATTCAAGACAATACAGAGTTAGAACAAGAAATCGCTTGTGTTTTTATCGATGATTCTAAAAGTAATCAAAAAGAGTGTCTTATGGATTATATAAGTATTCTACGTCGTTTTCTACCTGTGTTTGTAGGATACAACGGTATTCTTATTGATACCTATCAGATTTTAGAAATTGCCATTGCTGGTGCTGATATGTGTGTGCTTAATTGTGTCTTTTTACGTGCGTATGCAGAAATTTTATTATATATACAAGATTACAATGCCAATGATTCTGTGGATATTGAAAATGTTATGACACATATATGTGCTATTCGTGATAATGTTAAACAGATAAAACAATATAGACGTATTTTGCACACAATATTTAATACTCTTGTAGCATATATGACAAACTTAGGAGTAACGCCAATTTTTTATCCCAATCATATTGATGATTTAAAAATGCTATTGCAACTAAAAACGCCGATCGACTGTGTGTTAGTTCACCCAGATCTTATTGCTTTATTGCCAAATTCATATATCATTTTTAGTAACAAAAATGATATTCCATTACATAAGACTCTGTTGAATCCACAGCAATATTATGGCATTGATATGGTTTTAGAGCATGTTACTTAATAATATGCTATTCAGATAGTTTTTTGAGATTGTAATAGTATCAAAAGTAAAATTTTTAGAATCATGTAGTTTCGTACAGTTAAATATTGTTAAGTATACTGTTTAGTATTTTTGGATTATGGTAATTTGAAAATTTCAATAATTTTATATTTGCATATAAAAATTTGAAATTATTTGTAATATTCTCTTGAATTTTCAATTATGGATTTTAAACATAGAATTGTTGTATTTGAAGGCTTAATAATATAAATAATTCTTAATTTTAAAATTATCATATAATCTAAAGTTTATAAAAATCTCATACACAATATTTCTATTTAGAATATTCTGTTTTAAAAATCTTTAATAAAGTTGTAATCAGCGTGCAAATATTTTATGTCATTTAATTGCATTTAATTGATTATATAGATATTTGAACACTAGGCTGTCATATTGATGTAAGTGGTAGTTGTTTAAGTTTTTAATATTTTGAAATTCTAATCATAAGTTCAATAATAATGTAATTTGCTATTCATAATATTTATAGTAGTGTTCTCATTGTATTTTATAATATCAGATGTTTACACATTTAAATCCTCTCATACTATAAGTTTTCTAAAAAATAAAGTGGAAAGAAATATTTGAGTAATTTAATCTTAAGTAACTATAAATAATTTTGGATTTAGTGGGTTAAAAATGAAATTTAATAATTATATCAGCTTAACATTTCAGATATTTTTCAAGATTTTAGATTGTATGAATGAAGCAATAGCATTATCAATCTAGTAGATTAGTCATATGAATAGCCCACAAACGCATATAGGTCAGCATGTATTTTAATAGTACTATATATTAATATTTAGAATGTCTTATTTGCAATCAATGCAATAATGCTTACCACGTCTTGTTATACATTCATGTTGTGCAATATAAATACCGCATTGTGCACATTGGACTAGTTTGGTTTCATTATAATATTTTGATTTTTTTTGTTGTTGCAGAATCAAAAGTGCTATACCAACTAGGATAACAATAAATACATAAACCATTCGATATTCCCTGACATGCAATTTATTATGTTATGGATTATAACATATTTTTCTAATCTACATTCAAATATGTCTTATATATCAAGCATTTTAAAATGAGAATTCAGTTTTTGCAAAAGCTGTGAAATTTTGACAATTTTATATTACAATAGTATTATTACCTCAATTTATGCAAAAGGTCATACATGCGATTATTCTTTATCACAATAATTTTTAGCATGAGTTATGTATTTGCTCAAAATAATAATGCTAAAATTCAATCTTTATTGAAAGAACGCACAACTATGGATTTTAAAGTCATTAGTAATGATGTTGCTCCATTAAACGGTGCTTCTTTTGTCGTTGTGGAATCACCAAGTGGAGAAAGGTTAGCTTTACTTGTGAGTCAAGATGGTTCTTATATTATACCCTTAGCTGATGGGATAACCACTATTAATACGCAGAATGCTTTAAAGATTGCATTGGATAATGTTAATGGATACAATAAAAATATGAAAGATAAAAATGTGTTAGCATTATTTCAAAAGCATAAAAATTCTGTGCTTAGAATACCTGCTAATGCCGTTACACAAAAAACCACATATATGATTTTAGATACAACTTGCCCCTATTGTTTGCAAGAGATTCTGCGTTTAGAGGAGTATCTTAATAAAGGTAATCTTGAAGTTTTGATTGTTGGTATATTAGGACAAAAAGCATACAACCGTGCGGCAGGATATTATAGTGAGTTTCCACATGCAAAAACCAAAGAGCAAAAAATTTCTCTTTTAAAGAAAATTTTTGAAATAAACTATACTCCTAAAAATCTTAATGAGAAACTTGCAAAAGAAATAACAGAAGATATTATTGCTGCTGGTGTGCAAGGTGTGCCATATTTAATCATCAAATGATTTATGTTATATAGTTATACAAGTGTTATTGCGGTAAAAACTTGAATGTGTTTTGGAATAGGTTTTCATTAGAAGGTCTAAGCATCACTATTTAGTAGTCATAATATAGTAAAATCTTACTGGTTTTATTTCCCCTTAGCAGTTTGAATCTTATTGATATACTGATAATTAATAGTAATATTGCGTTTTTTGGGTAAAGACTGCATAAGCTGTATAAGAACTGCTTCAAAATCCGTAAAAAGATAGTTTGCCATACTACCTGGTATTGGATTGATTTCATTCAAATACACTTTATCGTCGATCACAAAAAAATCACAGCGTATAAGAGCTCCATCAAAGGTATTATTATAAATTGTTTCAAAAGCGTGTTGTAATTGCATTTTTAAGGAATCAGTTATATCGGCACTCAAAATCTCTTGTGTACGCGAGAAATCTAAATATTTGTCATCAAAATGCAGTAAATCTTTTTTTTGCGGTTCTTCAACTATTGAAAATATAAATTTACTATCGATTTTTGTCCCAGCTAAATTGTATTCTTTAACTCCTTTTATAAAAGATTCAATAATGACTTCATTAGCAAATTCAAAAGCACAGTCAAGATAATATTCTAAATCATTCTTATCATGTACAACATTGATACCAATGGAGCTCCCCAAACATATGGGCTTAATAATAATTGGAAAATCAAAAGGGATATGCAACATTTTATGTTTTTGATGCACACAGAAAGGTAATACATTAACACCACATTCTTTTGCATAAAGTTTTGTTAGATATTTGTTGTAGCTTAATGCACTTGCTTCAAGTCTTGGACCAACATAGGAGATTTTAAAAAAATCAAATAAAGCAGCTAAAACCCCGTCTTCACCATCAGCACCATGCACCAGATTTAATACGATATTTGAAGTAAGAAGCTTTTTTTTGCCAAGCATTCCCATTTCATAAAAGCCGCTTTTCCCAATTTCAAGTCTTTTTGATTTTTTATATTCTAAGGAACTAAAATATGTTGATTTCATATTCGATAATTCAATAAGATAAAAATCGTGATAAGAATCCAAAAAAATACAATGTTGAATTTGAATCTTATTGCCTAATTTTTGAGTAAGTGCTATTGCACTTACAATACTAATTTCATGTTCATAACTTATTCCGCCAAATACAATAGCAATATTCAATGTTTTTCACCTTTATTGATTAAGATAGTATAATTTTACTATATTTTTGTATTGATTTCAATAAGGCTCAAGGTTTATAAATTCAGGGTATTACTTAAATCGTAAATTTTACAATAAGCATAATAAATCACAATATATTTTATATAATACAATACGATGTATTTTTGTGCTATTACACTTGCTATTCTATGGAATAGAGAATATACAGATATATGGTTTGCTACAGTATAATTCTTACTTATTACGTATAAAACCTTAATCCTTTAACATTGCAATTTTTCATATAAAAGTATTATAATTGTTGCTAATCAGTATTGTCGCATTATTTAGTAAAGAAACGTGCAATCTGGAATTGTATTTAACTGATGTAAGATTCTATATTATTTGAACAATATAAAACAATCAATCTTTCATCTTTAAGACAATTATAATCCTAATAATACTGTAAAAGCACAAGACAGATGACTATATTTAAAGCCATATAAAATGATTATAGTTTAATGAGAAACTAAATTGTATTTTTAGTTTTATCCAATTTCTTATTGGTATTTATTTGTTTTAATAAAATAGAATTAATTGTTTTGCAATCTTTTTAAGACTTCCTTATATACTTGTGTTACATTGCCAAGATTTTGTCTAAAAATATCTTTATCCATTTTTTGATTTGTAGTTTTGTCCCACAAACGGCAATTATCAGGACTTATTTCATCGGCTAATACAATATTACCATCCGCATCACGACCAAATTCTAGCTTAAAATCAATCAGTTTTAACCCTGCATTGTCAAAGTAATTTTGTAGAATTTTATTAATTTGTAATGCAGCTTCTTTAAGTATTATAATTTCATCATTGTTTGCAATGTTCATAAGCAAACAATGAGAATCTGTGATAATTGGGTCATTGAGAGAGTCATCTTTGTAATAGAATTCGACAAGTGGCATACCCAATGGAGTGTCTGTAATAACAAGAGATTCTGTAATGCCCAATCGTTTGCTAAGACTACCAGTAGCAACATTGCGAACTACAACTTCAATAGGAATAATATCTACTTTTTTACATAACATATATATAGAATCTAATGTTTCAATAAAATGTGTTTTAATACCATGTGATTCTAGCATGACAAAAATCTGTGTCGAAATTTGACAATTTAATCTTCCTTTTCCATATTCTTTACTTTTTTTTTGTGCGTTAAAGGCAGTTAAATCATCTTTAAATAAAATTAGTATTACATTATTATCTGGGGTCTTATAAAGTTTTTTTGCCTTACCTTCATATATCATGTTTTGTGGTTGTGCAATATTATAAATATCCATCTAATATTCCTTAAATATTATTTCTATTTTATCGAAGTAGTATTTGCTTGTGAAATAACACCCCATGTTTTTAAAACATCTATAGCACTTTTTAATTGAATATCCTTCATAATAATATCTTCTGTTATATCCTTATTCGTGGAATCTGTTTTTTCTCCCTTGGAATCTGTTTTGGTTTGTTCGTTTAAAAGCTCATTTTTCAGATGACGTTTTAAATCAGCTTCTTTAAATTCTAATTGATTTTGAGGTCCTGATGGCACTTCTCCTTCTGCAACGACAATATCAGGCGTGATACCAACTGCTTGTATGCTTCTACCTGTTGGTAAATAATATTTTGCTATTGTAAGCTTTAATGCTTCTTGCGTTTGATTCCCAAATGGAAATATTTTTTGTACGCTTCCTTTTCCAAACGTGGTTTCTCCCACAACAACACCTCGTTTATGATCTTGTAATGCACCAGCTACAATTTCA
Organism: uncultured Helicobacter sp.; assembly: GCA_949299115.1. GTDB lineage: Bacteria > Campylobacterota > Campylobacteria > Campylobacterales > Helicobacteraceae > Helicobacter_A. The sequence goes on from CASFZH010000015.1 coordinate 36,455, forward strand.
CTTGCTGACGCACTACCACCATTTACAAGAACAACAAGTGGTATATTGCTAAATTCGGCGTTGCCAGATACCTTCAATTCAACATTTTCTATTTTTCCTTTTTCACTCACAACAACTCCATTTTTGACAAAAAGACTTACAAGAGAAACCGCTTGGTCTAATAAGCCACCGGGATTCCCACGTAAATCTAACACAATACCATCGATTTTACCCAACTGTTTTAATCCTCTCTTGGTTTCTTGTGTTACATTTTGGTCAAATGTTGCCACTCTTACATAAGCATATTTTGTATCTTCTATTCTTGACACAAAAGTAGATCTAATTTTGACTTCATCACGTTTAATTTCAAATTTTAATGGTTTTGATTCTCCTGTACGAATGATGGTGAGAGTAACTTTTGTGCCTCGTTTGCCTTTCATAAGAGAAACTGCTTGGTCAATTTTCATATCTAAAGTTGGTTTATCATCAATTTTTAATATAATATCACCACTTTTTAATCCAGCTTTTTTTGCAGGAGTATCATCAAGCGGAGCGATAACGGTTAATGCCCCATCTTTCATGCCAACAGTTATGCCAATACCACTAAAGCTTCCGCTTGTTTTGGCTCTTAAATCTTCATAGTCCTTTTTTTGTAAGTATGCAGAGTGTGCATCAAGATTGCTTAACATTCCAGATATAGCTTTGTCAATAACATCATTCGTATCGACATCGTTAACATAACTGCTTTCCACAATATTAACTGCGTTCATAAACCGTTGCATAGCACGGTCTCTTTCAGCTTTTGTAAGTTTCTTTTTCTGCTGTGTACCCGTATTTGGTGTGGCTTGTGCCACAACAATACGATCGTTGGCATCTAATGATAAACCAAAATTATGTGCTTGCATTATGCCAAACCCACTCATAAGTAACGCTGATGAGACAATTCCAGATAACATATAAAAATTAAGATTTTTCATTTTCAAACCCAATCACAAGTAGTCTTAATAATGTAAATTTTTCAATGAATCAGGTGAAGTACCAACAATTTCAAATTTCTCATAGAATCTAGAAAAAGTATCATCAAAAAAATATATATTCTCACAACCAAGTTTCACAAGTTCGCTTCCCATTTCACATGCTCTTCCGCCTCTTTTACAATGAATAAGAATCTTTTTGTCTAAGTTATCTTGTGAAAGATTATAAATAGCGTGAATTTCTCTAATATTTGGGACACCTTTGATACGTGCTTCACATACCTCATCTGGATTACGTATATCTATAACTATATAATCAGTTAAATTCATATCCTCTATATATAGAGCTTTTGCAAGGCTTTTATTGTTTTTGCCATACTCTTTTTGCATATAAATCCTTATGATAAAAAATAGATATTATTATATCGTTTCATTTTAAATACAATACAATATATGTATAAATAGAATGTTTTTAGCAATATCTTATACTAAAATAGTAGTTATGAGATTAGCTATTCCACATGAGACTATTGCTAACAGAATCGTAAAATACTATTTGATTAGTCTTTGTTTATATTGCTGATTAAAGATATGTAAAAATGGATTGTTGTTGTTAATGTCATTCTATGTTTTAAAGTAATAAGAAATGATTGGAGATATAATTCAAGTATTATGTAATATTGCCTTTTACTTTTTAACACATTGCAATGATTTTTGATTATTTTTTTCGTGTATTTGTTTTTTCATGAGTTACTGTTTATAATAATATCAAATATAAAATGTTATTTTAAATTTGATTTATGAAATTTGATTGTTTGGTGTAAATTGAATTGAAGAAAAACTTAATATAAAAATTTTTAGTAAAATGTAATATGTGAATTTATGCGATTTAGATAACACTATGTAGAATAGTTGGGTCTTTTTATTTTCAAATAAAATAATAATAGATAAATTAGAGTAGCAAGGATTAGAATCAACATAAAATTAGATTCTGTAATGCAGAATCTAATTACAATAATTTTTATGCAATAATGCTACCTTGGAAATGCAAGGAATCATAACTACTTAATTTTGTTCCATCGATTTCTCCATAAATATTTTGCATTGTGCTAAGAAGTGTTTGTGAGTTATCTTTTAATCGAATATCACGAGTGAAATTAAATAATATCCAATTATTGTCCCATTCATTAAAACTTGTCTGTATAGCCGTTTTGGAATCTATAAGTGATTTTTGATTTAATAGATTAATAGCAAGAATAACATCATTTGGTATCCACGTATCCTTAATCTTAATAATGCTTCTTGTATATAATTCTGGCTTATGTAATTGTTTTGTTTCATATCTACCAGAATCAAGTTTTAATCCAAAGCTTTCAACAGCAGGAATGCCAACTGCACGACACATTGCAACAAAAACAGATGTAGCACTAATATCTTCACCACGCATAATAACTTCACCATTTTTTTGCTTTATACTGCGAATGCCCTGAATATTACGTCCTTCATCGCTTGTGATATTATGTGCTATCCATGTGAATATATTGTAAGCTTTCTGTAAATCAGAATCATTGCGATTGGTTACTAGATGAGCTATACGTCCAATTTCACCATCTGTTCGTATATAGCGATCTGAAACTTGGGGATATGAAAAATTAGACATTGCAATACTATTTTTAGTAAAATGAGTTGTAATATCAAATGAAATTTGCAAATCTTTTGTCTTTGAATCATGATTGTTCCATATGGCGTGTAATAACGGTGTATTATTCGCATTATCAATAGTATACGTAGTATAATTTCCTGTAACATTAAGATTACGAGGAATTTGAAAGCTATGTGGCATAGCAAGTGGAGACCACAGATTAATGACATTGGCAGTTTCAAATTGTACTTTTTGTTTAAATGTAATATTAAATTTTCGTGTTGTTTGTGCAACATTAGAGCCCGCCCAAACAAAACAACTGCTTCCTAAAACTGCCCCAGCACTTGCACAAGCACCTTTCAAAAAGCTTCTTCTTGTAATATGAGAATTTTTCATAATATATCCTTTACTATAACTATTGGACCCATCTTAGATATAAAATTTAAGACAGGCAGTATTGTTTAGGTTATCTAATACTTAATAATTCTTGAATCCTTTTACCATAAGCAGGATCAGCTTTCTTGAAATGTTGCAACTGTACATCAATAATTCTTTTATCAATTCCTCTCATTGTGTCAGCAATTGTTTTGCATAATCTTTCTTTTTCTGCTGCCGACATAAGGCGATAAAGATCTCCGGGCTGTGTATAATAATCATCATCATCTGCTCTATAATCCCATTGTCCAAGTTTTGTCTCATCTTCTATAACTTTTGGGTCAAACATCGGTTCTCTTAGTTTCCAATCATCTTTATATCCACCTAAAAGGCTAGGGTTATAATTAATTCTATCTCCATAATGCCCATTGGTCATATACCCATCACGCACTGTGCTATTAAGTGGTACTTTTGGTGCATTAATGGGAAGTTGATGATGGTTAACTCCTAGGCGATAGCGATGTGTATCTCCATAAGAAAATAATCTACCTTGCAAGAGCCTATCTGGACTATGCCCAATACCTGGGACAATCGCAGCTGGAGTGAAAGCGGATTGTTCTACTTCAGCAAATGCGTTTTGAGGATTCTTATTAAGTGTCATAATACCAATTTCAATTAGCGGATAATCTTTATGACTCCATGTTTTTGTTACATCAAATGGATGGAATCTATAGGTTTTAGCTTCAGATTCGGGCATAACTTGAATAGAAACACGCCATTTTGGAAAATCACCTTTTTCAATTGATTCAAATAAATCTCTTTGATGTGAATCCATATCTTTAGCACGAACTGCCGCAGCTTCTTCATTAGTAAGATTTTTAATACCTTGTAAGGTATGAAAATGGAATTTCACCCAAAATCTTTGATTTTTAGCATTAATAAGGCTAAAGGTATGGCTACCATAACCATTCATATGTCGATAGCTTGCAGGAATACCTCTATCTCCCATGAGATATGTTACTTGATGCAATGATTCTGGTGTTTGACTCCAAAAATCCCACATCATTTGTGTGTCTTGCATACCAGTTTTTGGATGTCTTTTTTGACTGTGAATAAAATCAGGAAATTTGTAGGGGTCTCGGATAAAGAATATTGGCGTATTGTTTCCTACTAAATCCCAATTTCCTTCTTCAGTATAAAACTTTACTGCAAAACCTCTTGGATCTCTTATTGCATCAGCACTACCTTTTTCTGGGGCAACTGTTGAGAATCTAATAAACATTGGGGTTCTTGTGCCTTTTCTAAATACCTTAGCCTTTGAATACTGACTGATATCTGCAGTTGCTTCAAATATACCGTGTGCACCACTACCATGTGCGTGGACAACTCGCTCTGGTATTCTTTCTCTGTCAAATGCCGCAAGTTTTTCTAAAAACCAAACGTCTTGCAATAATAATGGTCCTCTTGGTCCAACACTTTGCACATTTTGATTATCTGCTACCGGTCTGCCTGTAGTTGTAGTTAATTGAACAAAATTTTGACCTTGTGTCATAATATCTCCTTAAATAATAAATATTATCTTTTAATAAAGATAATTCAATTACAAATTATAGGTGATGTTTATTAACAGTAATATATTTTTTTAATAATATCACATCATTCTATTTAAATGTTACAGTATTCAACATTCAATATAGAAATTGTAGATTCTGTTGGTATATTTTGTATTATTAAGATTGAAGTTAGTATATAAATTTTACATACCAATTCTAATCACATGACTATACATGTGTTTATTTATGGATAACAATCACAGATTATTGTTGTGTGTAACATCACCAAATTGTTTGATTTTATTATCATCTATTTTTTTGAGTAAAATTATAGGAATAGCCCTTTCTCATATCTCTTAGAGCTTTGTAGTATGTATGGATAGCTTTTTTGTAGTTTGGAATCACAAAGCCCGTGTGTTTGGCTATTTTGCTAGCTGTCTCATCACAAAGCCTTTGCAAAGCTTTCAAAGCTTTATAGCTTTGTGCAATATCGCCTAGTTTATAAGTCTTTAACAAAGTCTTATAAGTCCCCTTAGAAAGAAAGTCAGGGAGGTATTTGCAGTGCTTTCCAAAGCTAAAGTTATG
>CASFZH010000016.1 GCA_949299115.1 uncultured Helicobacter sp.
ATGCTACTTAATTCTTTTGCTAAATCTTGCAATTTGTTATAAGTATTTTGTTGTATAAAATCAGTCAAGATATGAAAGCAATATCCCTCTGTTTGTTGTAGGTCTTTTTTGACTGATTTATCATTAACTGAAAGATTCTTGTGTTGTTCTATGGATTCTATTATCTGCGTATGAGATTCTTCTATCTTTTCATGTGAGTGCGTAATACTAACGGGGGGGGGGGGGAGCTGTGTGATAAGACATGGATATATTTTTAAAATTTTTATTTGTGTCTGTATGCTTAATAATGCTTGTTGCCAATACAGCAGCGTATTTCATATAATTTTCATCTGCACTTAATACGATGTGAAACATAAAGATATGCCTTTTGATTAAAATTAACTGTTAATAGTGATTTAAGGTCATGAGACAGCCAATTATATCATAAATTGTTTAGGTTATGCTTAATTAATAGCAAACACAATGAGTATTTTTAAAAACACATTATGTTTTATTTAAAAAGTAATATTTTTATATTTTTATTATATATAAATGAGTAAAATACGAAAAATATTTTAATGAGATTAAGGATAGTGATGACGATTGAGATGGGCGACCTTAAGAAGGGCTTAAAAATTCAAATAGATGGGATACCTTATAGAATTACCGATTATCAACATGTGAAGCCGGGTAAAGGTCCAGCTTTTGTGCGAGTAAAAATTAAGAGTTTTTTAGATGGCAAGGTTATTGAAAAGACATTTCATGCGGGTGATAAGTGTGAAACACCTAATATTATTGAAAAAAGTATGCAATATTTGTATTATGATGGTGAATTGTATCAGTTCATGGATAATGAAACATATGAGCAGATTGGATTAACACAAGAGCAAGTTGGTGAAGAGGTAAAATGGTTGCTTGATAGTATGATAGTGAATGTGTTATTATTCAATGATAAGCCAATATCTATTAGTGTCCCACAAATTGTTACATTAAAGATAGTAGAAACTCCACCAAATTTTAAGGGTGATACTTCAAGTGCAGGTAAAAAACCTGCTAAATTGGAGACTGGAGCGGTTGTGCAAATACCTTTTCATGTATTAGAGGGCGAAACGATTCGTGTTAATACCGAGACAGGTGAATATATCGAGAAGGTAAAATAATACTATGCAACAAAACATTCCGTTAAAAAATCTGTACGATGCTATTAATGTTGATTTTTTTATGCGGATAGTTTTAGCAAGTCTTGAGATTATATGTTTACTACGCTCACAAAACGCTATATTACATGAAAGCTTTGGCAAAGGTGCTGGTGGTGATAACAGTAGCGGAGCAGATTTACTTGCCGAGGCAATATTTTGTAAATTTTTATTACCTAGATATCATATTGATTCTGAAGAAGCTGGTTTTATAAAGAGCAATGAATATGCTAGAGGCACAGTCATATTAGATCCTCTTGATGGAAGTAGCAATTTTAAGTCTAATATCCCTTATTATGGAGCTAGTATAGCATTATGTGATAAAGATGGAAAAGTTCGTGAAGCGGCTGTTGTCAATTTTATTTCACAAGAGATTTCATATTCTAATGATACATTATTTAGCATGACAAAGATTCCGTGTGTCTTTCGTGTTAATACAATTGGGTCTATTTCATTTAATGATTTGTTTAAAAAGCAAGATTCTAAGCAATATATATTAGATTCCAATAATCAAGCAGTATGGCATACTTTACAATATCAAATTATAGATTTCTCTCCTCTTTTAGATACCCAATTTCATGAAAAACAAACTAAAAATGCTAGAATCACATTAATACGCGATGTTTGTGCCACCATTACGGCAACACAAAAGTATCTTCCTCACTTTACTTTTGAGCTTTTGAAAAATATGTTTGCATTGCAATTTGTTGTTTATTGCCCACAGTACGTATATCCAATGCAAATACTTGAATGCGGAATCTTTGAAAAGGCGAGCTATCATCAAGAGTGGGTAGCATTTTTGCTTAAGCAAAAATTAAAATTTCGCAGCCTTGGTGCAACTGCTCTAAGTCTTGGTTTTAGCTTTCGTTACTTATTTGTTCTGTTGCCTTCAGAGGTAAGAAAATATGATGGTATGGCTGGTTTTTATTTAGCACAAAATCAAATTATACATGGCAATGTTATGGCGTATTGTGATTCTATCCCTATTCTTAAGCGATGCAGTGTAACTGCTGAATATGTTATTATTGCCTCAGAATCGAATGTGATTGACAAAATTTTAAGGAGATAAAATGGGTTTTTCAGATTTTTTAAAAAATTTTAAAAGAGAAGATTCACGTGGTAAAAAGGATAATGCGACACATTGGACAAAGTGTCCAAGCTGTGGTGCTCTGATGTATAACAAGGAAGTCCTTGCGAGTTCTTATGTTTGTTCAAAGTGTTCCTATCATTTTAGAATCGGTGCTGAAAATAGATTGCAGCTTATTTGCGATGACGGCACTTTTATTGAATATGACAGTGAATTAGAGCCAAATGATCCTCTTGTGTTTGTTGATAAAAAAAGCTATGTTAAACGTGTTGAAGAGGGTTTTTCTAAAACACATCGTAAGAGTGCAGTGATTGCTGGAGAGGCATTGATTTATGGTAGAGAAGTGCAGCTTGCATTATTTGATTTTGCCTTTATGGGTGGAAGTTTAGGAAGTGTTGAAGGTGAAAAAATTGTTCGTGCGATTAATCGTGCAGTCGTTAAAAAACAGGCTCTTATCATCATTGCTACAAGTGGTGGTGCGAGAATGCAGGAATCCACTTATTCACTCATGCAGATGGCAAAAACATCTGCTGCATTGGGTAAATTAGCAGAGGCAAAATTACCCTATATTTCTGTGTTAACAGATCCAACTTTTGGTGGGGTTTCAGCCTCATTTGCTTTTTTAGGGGATATAATTATTGCAGAACCGGGTGCTATGATAGGTTTTGCAGGAGCTAGAGTTATTAAACAAACTATTGGTGCTGATTTGCCAGATGGATTTCAAACAGCAGAATTTTTATTGGAACATGGTCTTATCGATATGATTGTATCAAGAAAAGACTTAAAAAAAACGCTTAGTGATTTAATTGGAATGCTTGCACCTTATGAAAATACATATTTATACAATTCATAAAGATAGAATTATAGAATCTTCTTTGCAGCACTACATTAAAGTTTGCAAAGGTTTTGGTGTTGAGATTGTTATGCATAATATTTTTAACAAAAATATCCAAGAATCACAAAAGAAAGATGTGTCTATGGCACAGCAAAGCTATTCAAATGCTTTTAAAAAATATCTTTGTGAAGATAGTATATTATTAGATTGTGGAGGTGCATTGTATGATTCTATGCAATTTAGTCACATGATAGAGCGTCGCTTGCAACGAGGAAATATTGATTTTTTTATTGCAGGTGCATTTGGTTTTGAGCAACAAATGTTGCAGAGATACGATACTGTGAGTCTTAGTGTTCTCACATTTAGCCATGAAATTGCTAGACTTATTTTATTGGAACAGATTTATCGTGCTTTAAGTATTATAAGACGTCATCCATATCATAAATAATAAGGAAAGAAACCATGCGACATGAAGATCTACTATCACTTAAATATGTTTTAGAAGAACGTTTACAATATTTAGAAACTATGAGTTGGAATCTCAATCAAAGTTTGCAAGATATGAATGTTTTAAGACTTAATGAAAATGCAGATATTATTTCAACACAATCCCAATTGCGTTTTGATAATTCTGTGCTTGAGCGTAATCAAAGAGAGATAAAAGAAATTCAGGCTTCTTTAGTTAAATTTGAAGAAGGTGTATATGGTATTTGTGAAATGTGTGAAGATGAAATTGGTATTGAACGTTTGCAGGCAAAGCCTCATGCAAGGTTTTGTATTAATTGCCGTGAAATTTATGAAAAAAAAGAAATACAAAAGGAGAGAACGTGAAAATTCGCTATTTTATGGGTTTTGCAATACTTTATATTGCTATTGTAACGGGATATGGATTTTATGTTACTACGGATAAATATGAGCTTCATAATACCCTATGGTTTGATTTTTCTTTAACATTGCCTATTGCTTTGTGGCTTGCTTTACCTATGGTGGTTTTATTGATTTGTGCATGGCTTTTTATGTCGATTAATATGGTTATTTATAGATTTAAAAATATGTCTTTACGTCGTGATATAGATAAAGTCATTGCACAAGTTTATGAGCAAGCATTGGGAAATGATGTGCGAGATAGAATATTTGCCAATAATGACTTGAGAGAGCTCTCAAGGATTTTGAAAAGATTTTATTTTTTGCCAAATCTCCAATCAAGTACTGCTAATAATGAAAAGATAGATTCATTGCTTTATGCTTTTATAGATATTGAAAATGGTATAGAATCATCAAAGCTAAAGCTTAATCCTAAACATCCATTATTTAATAGCAATGCTAAGAATGCAATTCAACATGACCCACAGAAAGCTTTGGAGATTCTAAAGCAAAATTTTGATATTGAGTCTTTGGGATATAAACTCTATAAAAATGCTTGTGGTAATGCTGTTTACAGTGCAGCGTGGACAGTGATTTTAGAATCTAAAAATTCAAAAATTGTCGATAAGGCATTAAGATTGGCAAATACGCATATAACCTTTGAAATTGCACTACAGCTTGCTTTGATGTGTGCAAAAGAAGAGATTACGATAAGTCAAGATATGTTGATTCAGATTTTAAGAAATGCACATTTAAATGAACGAGAATACCTAACTTTTGCAATACAAATTTGTAAAAATTTCAATCAAAATACGATTAATTTTTGGCTTAGTATTTTTGAAGTTTTGAGCAAGGAGATTGAGAATAGTGTATTTGGTTATTTTTATATATTGCTTGAGGTTGGTAAAACAAATGAGGCAATGGATTTAAAGAAGCAATATCCAAAAGATGATTATTTGTCTGTTTCAGCATTTAATATGCTTAAGGAAAAAGGCTTTCCTTTGCTTGTTTTCTTTGATCCCCTTTTATATCGTTCCAATAAACGAGATAAAATGCAACTTATGTTACCAAATGTTTCTGTAAGTTAGATTGGCATAAAGTCCTTGAATGAGAAGTTTGTAGCGGATATGCTATTCTATAAGGCTTTAAGTGATATGAAATATCATTTCATATTCTTAAAGTTTGTCATGCTTTAAACTATTTATGTAGCTTTAAGTATAGTAAGAGTGAATGATGGCTTGTATGGACAAAACTAATAGAGTCATTGTGTAAAGTCATAAACATTCATGAATAGCAAAATTACCTTATTTTTGCTAGAGATTGTGTTAATAGTCTTTTGTAAGATGACTGTATCTATAATGTACTTGTGTGAAAATTATGACAGAGTAAGTCATTCTGAGCTACAAAGTAGCAAAGAATCTCAAGACAAAGAACTTGAATATACAGAATCTAACGGATATAATTTTAGAAGTTATGTGGTTACTAGCTTCTTTTTCAAAATCCATCCACAATAGCAAATTTATTTTACCCCTTTTTAATTTGCTTGATGTAAGGATATAAATCAAATGTTGTAAGTATTTTTCAATGATATGTGGCTTAATAAGACTATGATTCTCTATTATAAGGCAATGGTTTGCCTATACCCTTATCACATTTACATTTTTCTGTTTTTTACTCCCATAAGCTTTTAAGTAAAGCAATGTAATGTGGTTGCTTATCATGTAGGACTTTAAAAGATTCTAGCATAGCACAAAACTCCTCTTTGCTTAGTCCATAGAGCTTAGCAATATGTATATCAAGCTTTGCCCTCAAGGTGTCATAGGCTTTTTGTGTGCTTGGAATCTGCCCTTTATCTATACCAAACTCTTTTTGTAAATCCTCAAAATCCCCCGCCTTGTCGTTATAGAGTTGTAGTATCAAGGCATTTTTATAAATATACCTATAGTCTTGGTTAGTTTCTAGCTCTTCATCGCTTGGCTGTGGCAGAGGGATTCGCTCTAAGTAGGTTTTATTGACATTTATCTGAATCATTCCTCTAGCGATATAATCTACCACTAAAGAGTTGAAAATCCCTAAAGCAAATAAAAGTCTTTTGTGGCTCACACTTTGTATAGCAATAGTGCCATGAGAATCTATAATGTATCGTTTAGGGATACTTGCCCAAATGCTATTTCCACAGCCTACATTCTTTGGTAAAAGCGAAAAGATTAATGTTCTCTCATTTGTATCACTTGCTACTGCCCTAAAGCCTAGTCTAAAAAATTCCCTGTCATAGCAAATAAGTGAATCCTCTAATACTTCTACGCTTTGTGAATTGCTTAAAGTCTTTAGGATATTCTCATATTCCTTGCTATTGATACCTAAATCTTGCTTTAGTCGATGAATCTCCTTGCTTCTTAGTCCTTATCAAAGGCTGTAGAATCTAAAAAGTAGGTAGGCTCGCTAAACTCTGCGTTAAACTGATGTATCATCTTACCTTCATAAAGAGGCAAAAGCCCCTCGCTATAAGATTCTATGAAATAATCTTTATCCGCTGTCATATGCAATTCGTTACGAAAATCTAGCCATTCTAGGCTAAGCGGCTTAAAACTAGCATAGCATTTGGCTAGAATTTCTAAGTCTTTTTTATCACGCACTTCTTGCAAGGCAAGCTGACTAGGGCTTAGGGTAGCTATCTCTTCAAGGCTAGTTTCTATGATATTGTTTGTGTCATACACAGAATCTATATTTGTTTTGTAAAACATTGTTTTGATTTTGTGAATGTTTTTTGGGTTTTTGTCATGTTGAGCGTTAGCGAAACATCTAGATTCTGTGTTTTTAGATTCTTCGGGCTTACAGCCCTCAGAATGACGAATTGAGTGAGATTCTTCGCTACTGCATAGCTCAGAATGACGAGTGGAGGAGGCTTTGGAATGACGGAGAGAGTCGCAAAGGTGCGAGAGAGAATCTATGTGTGTGTTTTGCACCTGCATAAGGGCAAATTTGTAGCTTCTATGCACATCATTAAAAATCCCCTCACGATTTTCAAAACTATAAAAATACACAAGTCTTTTGTTTTCTAAGATTTCTTTACGCAGGGACAAGCTACCCTCTTCTAGCATTAGCGCACTTGGGAGGACATAGTTTAATGTGGCATTTTTGGCTAGTAAATGCAAGTTCTTTTCAACAAAGAATCGAAAGAGATTGCCATCACCGCTGCCGCTACTTAGCGGGTAGTTATCTTTGTAGTAGTCATTGACACTTTGTATAAAGGCTTTTTCTCTCTCATATTGTGCTTTGATATAGGGCTTGTCAAGGAGATTTGTTTTGATTTCCTCTTTTTTGGACTTACTTAGTGTGCGGTAATTACTTATAAACTGCGGGAAAAAGTCGCTATCACTAAATTTCGTTTTATCCCACGGCGGATTGCCTATGATAATGTCAAAACCTATGAATAGGGGAGAATTAGTATGAATATTTTGAGATTCTTTCATTATAGATTCTGCATTTTTAGATTCTTCGGCTAACGCCTCAGAATGACAAGCTGGGTGGGATTCTTCGCTACTGCGTAGCTTAGAATGACGGATGATGTCGCAATGAGGGCTAGAGGTTTGCATTATCTCTGGAAACTCTATTTCGTAGTTAAAAAAGCGGTATGTTTTAGCATACGATTCTATAAGCTCTTTTGCTTGTATCATTTCACTCTCTTGGCTTATTCCTAGCTCTTGGAGTTTCTCTGTGGAGAGATTTATGAGAATTTGTTTTTCTTGTGGGTCTTTTATAAAATGCTTGGCATTTTCATAATTGAGATAAAGATTGAGAATACTAAGCATAGGCAAAATCTCTTCATTATAGAGCCTTTTACTCTCTTTGATGTCTAACTCAGAGCTATCTTTGATAGAATCTAACTTGCCAAAGACTTCTTGCAAAATATTAAACTTTGAATCTAAATCCTGCAAGAAAAGACTTTCTTTGCTTTTTGCCAAAGTGTTTTGCTTAAAGTCTGCAATGCTTGTGCCAATTAGGGCATTACCACATTTGATATGATGCTCTAGAAAGCTTAATGGTGTGCCAAAGATAAAGCTATCTATCCATAAAGAAAGCTTACTAAGCTCTATGCTAAAGGGATTGACATCGACCCCAAAAATCACGCGTTTAAGCAAGAGCCTTTTTATAATATCGCTCTCATCGATTTGGTAGTCTGGAATGTACTCCGTGATATTTTGCGTGATCTTGTCTTTTTCCCTCTCATATAAGGTTTTGAAACTTGGGAAAGAATCAAAGCTTTCTAAGACTATTTTAGTAATAGCATTGAGACTTTCTATGAGGAAATGCCCACTGCCACAGGCATTATCTAGGATTTTAAAACGTAAGATATTCTTATCATTGAGTGTAGTTTTGATGGACTCTTGTAGTGCTTCTTGGCACAGGAATTTTGTGATAGATTCTGGGGTGTAAAAGCTTGCGGTGCTCTTGCGTGAATTACTTGTATTTTTGAGATAGATTTGTCCTTTTTTGTAGTTTTGGATTCTATGTATGGTATGGGTTTTTGCGATTTTTTCATAATCATAACTATCGAAATAGCCCTCTATGATGTCTTGGGATTTTGCTTTACCCTTTGCCTTGCCTCGTATTTTGGGTGCATAGACTAGGTAGAAAATGTCCTCATCTGCCTTGTCAAAAAAGTAAGAGAGTAGCCCTTCATAAATCGTGCCTAGATGTGCTACGCTTAGCGTACGATAGTCTCTTTTGTATGTGTTTAGAGAATCTGTGTAGTAGAAAAGTGTTTCTAAAATCTCTATTAAATCCGTATCACTAAAAATTTTTGGTGTAGCTAAAAGAGGTGTCTTAGTACTATCAAATAATCCGCCATTAAAGAGCGGCATATCATAGTTTGGGTTGCCCTCATTGTAGATTCTAAAAATTTCTTCTAGTCTTGCTATGCCTATGTAGCTTTTGTGTTTTGGGGCTTGGTGGTTTGTATAGCTTGTGGGTTTAGGGCTACCTTTGGCTTGTTTTATCTCATTATTCTGTATCTCATTAAGGAGAGCATAGAGGCTTATGCGTTGCTTAAAACAAGAGTGTTTTTCTAACACGTCATCGAACTTATCTTCAAAATAGGCGATAAAAAGGAGGCGAAAGATGAAATACAAGGCATTTTCATAGACTTGCTCAAGGCTAGATTCTGCATTGGCTATATAGATACAAGCACCGATTTTCTCAAAGAGTGAATCTCTACCATTGATACCATAGATTATGGATTGTAGGTCGTCCTCTATGGCGGTTTTAGACTGGGCGTTTTTCTCTAGGGTGTGAGATATGGTGCTTGTGTCTTTAGAATCTTGCGTGAAATTCTTTGCGTGGAAAATATGGTAGAAGTAGTTGAAGGCTTGTAGTTGCTTGTCATATATCGTGTTGTCTTGCTTTGTATGGGACTTTGTATTGTCATGTTGAGGCATAGGCGAAATATCCCCGTCATTCTGAATTTGCATAGCAAATGAAGAATCTTTTAGGGCTATTGTGGATTTTGTGTTTTTGGATTCTGTTATTATAGATTCTTTGTCTTGAGATTCTTCGGCTTTAGCCTTAGAATGACTTACTATTCCGTCATGTTGAGCGTTAGCGAAACATCTAGATTCTATATTTTGAGATTCCATATTTTTAGATTCTTCGGGCTTACAGCCCTCAGAATGACGGAGTGGGAAAGCCTCAGAATGACAGAGCAGATGAGATTCTTCGGGCTTACAGCCCTCAGAATGACGAGTGGGGTGGGATTCTTCGCTACTGCGTAGCTCAGAATCACAAGTAGAATCCCCAGAATGACAGGCAGAATCCCTAGAATGACGAGATGATTGTGTTGCAAGGTGATAGGCTGTATCAGAGTATTTTTCATTAGACATTGCTAAAATTGCCTCTAAGTCTATCTCATAAAAGATTTTGGTGGCACTTAGCTTAGAATTATCATAAAAACGCCAAATGCGTCCGTTGGTCAAGATTCCATAATCTTTTTTGAGATTTGAGAGATAGCGTAAAATCTGAAAGTGTGGATTGTCTTTAATTTTTTTATTATCTATTTCTACTTTGTAGGCTTTAGATTCTGCGATGACACTAAAATGCTCATTATTTGCCGTGCGTTGCTCTTTTGGGATTTGCAAATAGGTATTTTTAGAGTCTTGATTTGTGAAAAGTAAAAAATCTGGTTTTTCTAGCTTGCCTTGAATGATTTTCTCCTCTTGTCTTATAAAGCTCCAACCTAGAATCTCTAATACTTCGCTAATGAAATCATCTTCAAACTGGTGTTCATTTTGGCTTATAAATTTTTCTTTATTATATATAGCTTTTATGGAATCTAGGGCGGCTTTAGCTTGGTCTTTATTGCCCTCAAAGTCATAGATTTGTGGGAAATCAACTTCTAATGTGTAGCTGGTGAAAAGATTATTGCGTAAAAAGTTAAAAGAGTGTGGCATTGGGATTCCTTAGGGTATTGTTCTAATAATTCTTAAGAAGCGATTCTACAAGAATATATTTCATAAAGCAAAGGGCTTTTGTAGATTCTAAAAGATTGATGATTATCTGGCATTACGAATCTTTAAAGAATTTTTCCATTTCTTTTTTTGAAATTCGGGCTATCCCGCTCTTATCAATCATTAAGTGCTTGAATCGCAGCCTGAATTGTAAATGTGTTTGATTTGCGTTGCCTATGTAGGGTTTCTTTTTGTTTGAATTTCCTAATTTTGGGTAAATATAGTAATACTTCGATTCTCTCATATCTATGTCTATATCTTTATTGTGATAGTGCCTATAACATGCTAAAAGGTATTCTACAAATAACTTTGAGGCTCGCATTTGCTCATAAGCTTCTTTGGCATATTTGTCATGATGGCTTGATTTTATCTCGCAGAAATACGCAATTAATTTACTTTGAACTACCCTAAAAATAATAAAATCGCAGGATTTATTAGTAGAATGCTTATGTAACATGTTTATTGTGTGTTGATTTTCGACTTGTTTGATTATTAAAGCATCGTCTTGATTCCTAAAAGTAAATTCTATCTTTTTAATCGTACTTTCTTTGGAATCTTCTTTGATAGAAAAACAACTACCTGTTGGATTTATTTTTAAATCTTTATGTATGGCATCACGCAAATCTTTGAGATTTTTATTTGTCATTCTTGCTCCACATTATTGTGATTCTTTGCGGTGCGACACACTTCTTCAAAAATTAAGCCTTGATTATCATTTTGCGAATCTATTGGCTTATCAAAAGTTTTCATAAAAATTCCTTGTTTGGAATCTACTTTGACTTCTTTGAGTGTATTTTTACCTTTTATAGTTTCTGCAAGATATGCTTTGAGTTTGTGAGATTCTAACCTGCATTCTTTAGTATAGCCTTGCTTTTTGAATTTTTCTATTTGTGTGTCATTAAGATTATTTAGCATAATACAGTTACTCAATTCTCTTATGATATAGTCGCTGTGTGTGGTAATAAAGACTTTTACCCCCGCATTGACAAGTAAGACAAGTAGCCGTGCAACTAGAATCTGGTTATTTGGATGCAAGTTTAACTCTGGCTCATCTATCATCAAAATATCATTTTTTTGTGCTTTGTGGAGAATATAAGAATACAAGAATACCAAAGACTTAGCCGAACTAGAAATATTTTCAATATCAAGACGACTATCTTTTGAATCTTTGGGGATAAAGGAAATGGTAGATTCACTAAATTCATAGCTACCGCCTGTAATTATTTTTAGCAGTTTGAGAATCTCTGTATGAATAATGCTTTTTTCTTTCGCGATAAAGCTTTTTTGTATTTGTGTGTTGGATAATTTTTGCATATAGAGGATATTATCAGTTATGGGTTTTGGATAGGGTAGGGGATTGTATAATGTTGTAAAAATGTCTGTGCTATTTTGTATTTCATGCAACATCTCATTTGCCTTTATTGTAAGTTGCTTGTGAAACACTGCGATACCCATGCGTTCCGTGCTTAAAATAAATGGTGCGGGAAATGATTGTGTGAGAATCTGCATACATACATTTTGCAAAGTTGTCATAGCAATATTTGTGTTATTTTGTGCATTGACTATTCCACCAATAGCACCTCCAACTCCTGCACCAATCGCACCTGCCTTAGCATTTTTACCCATAATGATTCCAAGAATGCCCCCAATGAGTGTTGATGTGATAAAAACCTCAAGTGAATTATTATTCGTGGGGATACGATAGACATTTGCTTTAAAAGTGATTCCAAATTCTTTTTCTTTACTTTGCAATATCTTTTTACAATATGCTTGCATATCATGAGAAAATTTGCTAGCGGTATTTTCTTTAATGTGAAAAACATGATGCAGATGTTTATTATAGTCATTATGAAATGTAGTGTGTAATTGAGAAAAAATTTTATCCATAGTATTAAATGGCACAATGAGATGATTGTTGTCTAGTTTGATGTCATTGTTGTGTTGTTGAAGAATTTCAGAAAGTTTTAATGTGGCGATTTGTCGCATATATTGTAAATACCCATACAAGCTATATGTTGCATAAGTTTTTCCTGTATTATTTTCTCCGCAAATAATCGTCAAATCCCCTACTTCAAATTTTGCGTTATCAAACATACCTATGTTGTGTAGTTGTATTTTCATAACTATTCCTTATTTACTTTATATGTTTTTGTCTTAATACGGTAACATAAAACTTAGAGTTTTTTAATAGTGGCTCTAACGTATCTTGCAAATGTCTACCAAATCTCTATAATCAATAATCCAATTTTTATTATGCAATTACTAATGCAATCAATATTGTCAGTGCTCTATGACAACAATACTGCATCATTTAAGTTTTAAATTTAGAAATAGATTCTTCCAATGCTTGTGCTTTTTGTGTCATTTCATTTATAACCTTTTTAATATTATGCCCAACTTCTTGCGTATTATTGCTATATTTTGTCATTGTTTTCATCATTTCATTGAGGTTTTGTGTATGATCTGTGATAGAAATACTAATATTTTTGAGTTTTAAAGAATTTTCTTTTGTAATTTCAAGATTTTGTTTTGTATTATGTGCATGGCTGATGAGTGGAGAAGTTTTTTCTGTCATTTTAAACATTTCAGTAGCTACATTTGTGATTGTTTGTTGCACATCGTCAATACTTTGTGTAACAAGATTGATATTGCTACTAATTTCGCCAAGTGATTTTTGCGTTCGTTGTGCTAACTGTTTTACATTATCTGCAACTACTGCAAAACTTTTGCCATGTTCTCCCGCTCTCGCTGCTTCGATAGAGGCATTAAGAGCCAAAACATTAGTTTGTTCCGAAATGTCATTAATAATAGAGACAATCTCTCTAATATGATTAGCATGTTCTGCTAGCTCTCCGACATGATTTACTGCTTTTTTTTGTTGTTCTGTTGATTCATTGATTAATTCAATAGAATCTTGAAGATTTGCAATAAATTTGTCTAGTGTTTCTTTAGTCTGATTTATATCGTCTATTGTTTGATGCGTAGTGTCTTCAATTACGGTTGATTGATGGGCAACATCATTGGTAAGATGATTGACTTTGTCTGCTAGAATAAATTGTTTATCTGAATTTTTTGATAAGATATCTGCTATTTCAGAAAGTTGCAAACATATTGACGTATTTTCTTCGCTCACCACTTTGCTAACCGCAATAGTATTTTGTATTGTCTCAATAAAACGGTTCATATATGAAGAAGTTACACCGATTTCATCGCGACTTTTGATAGCAATACGTTTTGTCAAATCACCACTACCACTTTCTGTTAAATTTTGTGCCATTTCTTGTAGGCGATTGAGCGGTTTAACGAGTTCTTTATCAAAGAAAATGTAGAGTCCGACAAGAGCTAATATTGCCGCAATTATCATGGTAAATAATAAGTAAATCTGTGTTTTATCAATTTCGTTGTATATATCATTGAGAGATAGCTGAAGCTCTAAAACTCCAAGTGTGTCTCCATTTTGTGCATTGACATGGCATTGCAAACAGGTTTCATTTGCTATTAATGGTTTGTGTAATATAAAGCCATTTGTTTCTTTATTTTCAATGATAGATTGCTGTTTAGATTCAAAAATTCTCCGAATATCTTCACGTTCTGTTGGCTTCTCATCATATCCAAATAATTCTAATACACTTTTTGAGCGAAATATATGTAAAGCATTGATACCTTGTATTGTGCTTGCTTCGTGGATTCCAGCATCCATTATCTCTCTATCCCCAGAGTTCATGCTCATTCTAATTGTTTGGAAAATAGATTCTCCAAGCATTTGTGCAATTTCTTTGCCTTCTCTTGTTGCCATATTTTTATAGCCATTAGAAATGATAATATATAAGCCACTAAAGCCAAAAAGAATAAAAATAAGAAGAGTAAAGAGAAGTTTAGCACGAAAAGTTTTCAGCATAGTAACCTCCAGAAATGGAATTATCCATATAATTGCAGCATCTAATCTTTGTCCTCAAGTGAGAAGGTTATTCTTGCAGGTATGGTTTTGTTACCTACGACATTTGCATAATCGCCACTCCCAGATAACACAATTTCATCTCCTTTTAATATATTTGATTTACCAGTTTCTTGCACGATAGCATTCTCATAAAGTCTGTATTCATTTTTTTTAACATCATACACCAATCTATTACCTTTGCCTTTAAGCTCTCTCTTATCATTTGTAATAATGGTAAAACGTACATTGCCTGTTGCCTCATAAGTAATTGGCTTGCGATTTGCATCTGTGAAAACCACGACTTTATCTGCATCGAGTATATCGCCGCCCTTTGTGATTTTGACATTTCCCGTGATTGTTGTGGTATTACCTATACTCTTAAAATGATTTGCTACAATATCTATGACATCAGCAATCTTGGCTCCATAGATAAATTGACAACAACATAATAATGTGAAATAATATTTTTTCATGATAATTATCTGCTATTTGATTTGAAAATTTTTGTTGTAATATTTTGGGCGGTAATAGTATCAGTTTTTTTATCATAAGAAATATTTTGTCCAGTTGTTTTCATACCATTATCTTCTATAAAAAAATTGCCACTACCACTAAATACTTCTGCAACGTTATTATACACTCCTTTTTCAGAAAAAAACTTAATATGTGGCGTTTTTGTATATTGTATCCCTGCTGTGAAATCATATTCATCTCCTATATGCCATACTTCTTTTCCTTCTAAATGTTCTATTGTCCCATCATCATTAATTTTATCTGCTACAAAATTATTATATATCTCTTTATCTATGAATTGTTTGGCATTATCACCAGTGATTGTCATACCAATGTTTGTGTCATTAAAGCGATTAAGCATAAAATCAATAATTTCAATTTTTGGCAATGTTTCTTGACGATTATATGTTTTATTATCAAGGTTAAAAGTAAAAAATGAAGTAAATGTAAACAATAAGAGAATGCCAAAAAAAACAAGAATGATATTGATTCTTTGCCATACAAGAGTTATAATGGAATCTCGTTTAAATAAGCGTTTTTTGATAGTATTTTTTTTATTTTGTTGCATCAATTCTTACTCCATGTGTGTTCTTTGTGCTTTTGTCTATAATTGTACTCTATTTTTTGAAATTTATCTATCTAAAATTAGAACACAGTAGCATATAAGTTAGAAATATTATGTTTTTATAATTACAATGTAGAAATGAATATATCCAAACGTTTAAGAATTTTTGAATTTGATGTGTTGAATACTAGGCTATTAAGATTCTAAGCTCAGATATTCTTTATGATACATAATGTGTATTTTTTTGTGGAGACTCGGGATTATTATAATTTATCATATTGAGGGTAAGTCTGAAATGTCTAAAGTATTCAAGAATCCATAAATAGTTGTGAGATTTTGGAATGTTATATTTTTGAATGGTATGTGGGGATAGAGTTTAATGTTATGTATTCTAAGAATCATCTATTCTTAGAATCTGCTCTTTTTAAATCTATTCTTGTTGTATTGGGACTTTGGTATTCTATTTTTACAAATCTAGGATTCTAAGTCAAAAATTATGCAAAATTCTAAGGATTCTATATTATGGAAATCTAAGAATCTTATAGAGAAAAATAGCGGAGATTCTAAGAATATTGGAATATAGAGAATCTAGCCCTTGAATCATTTTCTATATTAAGCCATTCTTTATGATAGCTAGCATAGCTTAGAATCCTCACAATCTGCAAATACCCCAAGATTCTAGGAACTTTAGATTCTAGGAATCTTTTTGCATTAAGATAGGATAAAAGATACAATCATTACATGCCTAGCTTTGTAGAATCAAAAATATATCACTATTTCTGTATAAGATTATAAGATTTGTAGATTCTAAATTGCTGCATTTTTTAATTTAACCTTTCATATTAAGAGATTCTTTCTCCCGTTTCAAGATGACAAGGATTCTCTTTGGAATCTCCAATATCTATGAATCATATTGATACCATCATTAAATAAAGCAAAGAAGTCTATGAAGAAGTTTCTTGTATGACATCGTCTCGCTTTTGGATTTCTTGACTGAATCCCGTATTTTGTATACTACTACATTACTCATAGTATGGAATATAGGATAAGAGAATCAAATGGTAATAGCTACCAAATGTGATATAGTCGTGCGTGCTGTGTGCGGATATTGAGCTCTGTAGATTCTCTAAATGCATCGCAAGCAGACATCATACCTAAATCACAAGCTTTCCTTTGATAGCTTTCATAGTCTGCTTTTGGAATTCCTTTTGTGTCAAGATACCCGCAAGCAAGAGCAAATTTTTTATCACATGCTCGTTGTCGATAGGACATAATCCTATCTTTTTTATCTGCAAATATACTATCATTTTCATAGAGAATAGAAAGCAAAAGACATTCTAGGGCTCCATTATTATCACAATCCTTTTGGACAGATTCTAGAATCTTTTCTGCCTTTTGTGTTTCATTGTGTTGTAGAAAAATTTTACGCATATACATGCAGCTTAAAGAGTCTCCAAAATAGCAACCTTGTTGCAAACGATAGAAAGCTTCCTCAAGATTTCTAACCTTGCCCCGTCCATCACTATATGCGATTGCAAGTAATCCGCAGCTAAGCCCGACTCCATTATCACATTCTTTTTCTAAAGATTCCAATATTTTTTTGCAAATATCCATATTTTCATAATAATAACATTTGCTAAAAAGATTCATCTTACGAGATTTTTCCGTATCATCAAGCATTACCTTTTGTGTTTTGCTCCATTTTGCATCAGGTGTTATTATGGTGTCAGATAATGGATTGTTATTAGATTGTTTTGCAAGACTTATAAGAGGTATGAGACACAGTATGACTATTTGTATATACATCATAAAAGGTTTGCGATTGCGGTATTGTAAAGGCAGCATGATTATCTCCTTTGATGTCGTTTGATACAGCATTATACTACAAGCTTTATTAAAAATATCTAAGATAAATCACTATGTACAAAGGGATAAGAGCATAAAGATAGATGTTGAAAAGCATGCGATACATAAATGCTGTATGGAGTTATTTGTGATTCTGTATTATTATCAAGATTATAGAATTTGTATAGAATCTAAAAATGTAGAAGTTTATACTGTATAGAATCGAAGAAATTTTTACAGCAAAATCTAGATTTTAAAAGTATAGAAATTTCAAAAAGTCTTTACAAAGATTCTAAGATTCTGATTCTTTTTGTGAATCTATATTGTGAGAATCTAAAGCTATATTTTAGTATTCATTATTGAGAGATTCTAAATATTTTTGACAGATTGGTATTTATATTTTTATGATTTGAGATTCTAGAGTCTGCACTTTAGATATTTCAGATTTCACTTTCAATATGGCTAAATTCTAAGATTCTATTCCCCTACCATAATGTTTTACCAATGATTGAGAGTATTATAAGATATAAAGATTGTTATAAATGCTTACATTCCGTTATGACATCAAATAGATTTTTTAACCATGTATGATATAGAAAGACTAGAATATTTACTCATAATGTTGTTTTGACATCAAGAAATCTTGATACCACTTTTGATTCTAAAATTAGAATATAGAAAATACCACATTAACGCTATGTGTGATATTATTGATTTTAAAACTATTATATTGGTTGTAAAAACTTGCACGATATAAAACCTCCATATTAACAGGAAAGAACTTAAAAAGTGCAATACCAGCTTCAATATATACTCCATTTGCATATTCTAACTCTTTTTTACACAATATCCAACCAGCACCAAATACTAAAGAAATAGGATTAAAGTCAAGTTTATATGGAATATATGGAAAGGGGTGTAAGTAGGCAAGTAATCCTAAAGAATGTGTATCTATGTTTCTACCATCACTATGATAAAGATAACGAATTCTTGTACCAACAGCTAAATGTTTATGTATAGGTATATACGTTAGCCCAACACCAATTCCACCAATAAAATTTACCTCTGTATTATTGGCATTTATTTGGTTTTTAAGTCCCAAATCTACTGACACAAATTGTAGTATTGAACCAGAAAAAAAGAGCGAAGTTTTATCCCATCTATTTTCAGAATCTTTATCCCATATATTTTTAAATGTCTCTTTTTGTTTTTCCTTATTAAATATATCACCTGATATATTCATAGTTTCTGCAAACAAGATTTGCATACCAAGTATTGTTATTATAGCTGTATGGTATATAATATGTGATATGTATTTTTTATTGTTTTCCATGATATTCCTGCAATTCTATTGTTCTAACTTATACATTATCATAAACACTTGAAATTATTCTTAGACATAAACTAACTGGATAAGTTACTGCAATATATTAACATAAATACACGAATATCACTACTTTCTCATTATGTTTAGCTTCATATTATATAATCTTACATTTATGATTGGGTATGATTGGGAAAGGGAAGTTTGTTATGGCGACCCTTGAAAGATTTGAACTTTCGTTGCCACCGTGAAAGGGTGGTATCCTTGGCCACTAGATGAAAGGGTCAATGACTTGCTATTATAACCTAATTTAGTAATATATGAACTAATTGCATTACTTATTTTATTAGTGTTTTATTGTGTAATCTATTCAGAATCTTGCTTGATACCATTTATGAAATATCCGATTGAAGCAAAGCCTGCTACACCACTTTTTTTAATTTGCGTAATTCTTTTATCATGATTAACTCCTCCTAATGCAAAAGCCCGTTTTTTTAAGTGTTGTGGCATCGTGTGCAAAAAGTGAACGCCTAAAGCTTTATTGCCTTTATCGTAAAAAATTGGACTAATAGTTACATAATCAATATTATAGTTGCAGGCTTTTTCTAAATCAACAAGATTGTGTGAGCTATAAAAAAAAATTGGTTGCATGGTGCGTGATTGTTTATTGTTGTGATTCATAGCAATAGAAGAAATATGTGCTATATGCCGGTAATCGGATTGTAGCTTCAAATGATACAGAGTTGTCCAAATATTATAAAATGCTTCATAGGAATCGTATTTTTTATTATGAAAATAGCGAGAATGCCATAGAGTGATGGTAGGCATTGTTGTAGTGATGTGATAGTCTTGCTTTAGTGTATGACAGATATTATTTTGTAATAATGCCATATCGGCTTCTTTAAAATGCAGTCCAACATAAAAGCCACACACATACAAAGCATAGAGAATTTCAATTTTATACATAGAAAAATTAATCAATGGAATTATATTGTATTGATAACATACATGCAAAAATGCTATCAATGTTTGACATTCATAATGATTAAGTATCCCAGTATTAGCATAGCGAAAACAAGCAAAATGTATTTGAATGTGCCGCCTTTTTGCGTATTTACATATATCATTAAGCCTCTGTTGCAAACGATTTGCAGCCTTATTATCCATAGTGTCGTAATAGTGTTTTGAAATAATAAGATAATGGAAAAACATTGCATCTTCTTAGAATAGATTTATAAACATTATGATTCTAACATGTGATTTGCTGTTTTCTAGCAGATTATGTCTATTCTGTGCCAGTTTAACTTGAGAGCTATATGTGATAATCAAGTGTTTCAAGAAACTTAGAATTTATAATTATATCCAGCACCGATAAATAGCAGAGCACCAATATTGGTTGCATCACCTTGATAGAATGCTCCGGCAAGTTTGATGCCAAACTCAAATTCATTATGTTCGTGCACTGTGGTTCTTAAACCAAGATTGAGACCTGCTGCAATGCCTATACTTTGGCTATTTGTTGCAACACCTGCTTGATTACCTATATCACTTGCTATAAGTGGTAGAGTGAGTAATGCACCCGTAAACACCCCAACATACATACCAAAAGTAAAGTCACCATCAGCAATAAAATTTACTAAATAGTCTACATCAATATCACCCATTGCATACATATCTAAACCAGATACCGAACCACTTGCTATGCTACCAGCAAACTGTAAGGCACCCATTGCAGATAAATACACTCGTACACCATTTGTTTCGTTAAAGAAAGATTGATATCCTCCTTTAATACCAAATGCACCTATAATTCCTAGCACAGAATTATTATCGCCACCAAAATGTCCTCCTACACCTGTCCCGATTTGAAACCCTAAAAATCCACCATCTCCGCTTTCATCAGCGAACACATTACTAGTTGTCAACATACCTGCTACAATACTAGATATTAGAAGTTTTTTCATATTATATCCTTATATTTAATTTACTCTGTAATTGTATAAAATTATATTTCATGTAGATAGAGGTAAAACAATATCATAAAATTGGAAATAATATCATACTCCATTTTTTGTATTAAGTATGTTTGATTATTGAAGTTACATATTTACAATTTATGTGAGAGACATAAAGAGAAAAAGAGAATATTATAAAAATAAGCAATCGATATAATACAGGATATTAACCTGTAAGCAAATGATTCACAAATGCTAAGATTATTAAGCAATAATGCTTACATTGATAAGTTAATAGTTGATAAGTATTGTAAAATAGAAACTTCCCTTTATCTTATATTTTGTAAATGACTATTATAAATATAATAGTATTAGTAATATGAATATTACACAAGCTGCAAAAAATAAATCTCATATATTTTTATATGCCATAGCACCTTATCGCTAAAGAATATTTTTAAGCTTAAAGTTGTTTACAATAGGCTAGTACTGTAATAATTTTTACAATATAATAAAAACACATTCATTTACAGTTCTTATTGTAGCTTACTAATATTTCACGCTTGTATTAAAGAATAAAAGTATTTTTGTAAAATTGTGTCTATGCAATTATCTGTTGGTTATGATAACATGCAAAAATCTTATTATCTCTAACAAATAAGGAATAGGGAACTTATAGTATATGTATGAAAGAGATTTGCTTTTTATCAAAAAGTGAATGCCTATATGTGGTAAGTATTTGAGTATACTACATATATTTTGCATATATTACGTAAGGATTTTAGTGTCGATATGAGTGGAAATTGTAAAATCCAAAATCATTAACGGTAGTATAAACCAAATATCCACCTTATAGAATACCATAATCCTAGAAAGTTAAAATTCTATGAATAAAGAATCTTTGATATTTTACAAAATACTAAAATTTAACATTATATCCTGCACCGATAAAGGCAAACAGTCCAACACCAGTTCTAGGGTTACCAGTATTATTATACCATGATGGGGCTACTTTGATACCAAACTCAAATTGATTGTGTTCGCTTACAGTTGCTCTTAAACCAAGGTTAATTCCTATTGCAGGAGCTACGTAATGTGATCCTATACGTGGAAACAAAGCAGTTTGAACCGGTTGATTATAAAGTACTCCAGCAAAAAAGCCCATATACATACCAAAGGTATACGCATTGTCAGAAACAAAGTTTACTAAATAATCTATATCAATATCTCCTAACAATGAAAAATTTTGAGATCCGGTTGCCAAATCACTTGGTTTTTCTATCGCGGCAGAGAAACCAAGAGCAGCAAGTGCTGATAAATACACTCTTATCCCATTTATATCACTAAAGAAAGCTTGATATCCACCCCTAATACCAAATGCACCAACTATTTGTGCAATGTTTTGAGTATTTATCGTAAAATTTGCATTCACACCAGTTCCAAGTTGAAAACCTAAAAAGACACCATTATCCTCACTGGCTAATGCACTACCAGTTGTTAAAATGCTAGCTACAACGCCAGATATTAAGATTTTTTTTCATATTTTATCCTTGTAGTAAAAATAAATTTGACATAAACCACTATCTCATAACAGAATACACTAATTATTTCTCACAAAAAACTTTGCTTATCTGTATTTAGTAGCGGATAAAAAAAATTATACTATAAATTAATATATAGTGAATACAAAAAAAAAAAAACGATTTTTTTTACAATTTTTGGAAAAAAAGTAACACTTTTTCATAAAAATAAGAAGATGAATGATGAAATAACAAAAATATATTCAATACTAAATGTATTACGTTGCTCTGTAATAGAAAACATTCTGCGTAATTGTTATTATGGATTTGCTCTTAGTCATAATATGGTTGTGTCTATCTGATATCTAACCAAAAATCTAACAGTTATAAACCATAAATGTTAAGAATAAAATTAGTCTATATCAATTCTAAGAAATCTTATTATAACCTTTAAAGTGCCAAACTCTCTCTCAAAACATGAAAAGATAGCGACGTTACTTCCAGCCTATAATCAAGGGCGATTAAAATTTAGACGTAATGCCTTAGGATTAGACCAAATACAAAATGAATTACGTAAATATAATCCTGATAGAAAAGCAAATGATTGATAATTGCATTGATGTCCTAAGCGGTATCACATGGCAACATGATATTTATCCTTATAGAGAAAGACTTTTATATTCAAGCAAGAAAGGAATAAGTAGATTAAGCTTTTATGACATACGACACATAAAATAGATGGAGTGCAGAATCTAAATAACACATCATGCAGATTCTAAAGATTATATTGCATGACTTAGATTCTGTCATATTGAGGCATTAGCTACAATATCTAAGGTGTATATTTAGATTTTTAGAATCTATAGTTTTTATTTTTTGACTTTTACAAAGTTTAATTAATGCCATTAAGTTTTAATTGCACAGTTTTACAATTACACAGGGATACGTTTATCATTAGCAGATTTTAATGCAGTTATAGCTTTCATATCTACACTCGAAATTGTAAAGTTAAAAATATCACTATTTTCTTTTAGCCTATTAAGATTAGATGTCCTTGGTAATGGGATAAAGCCCATTTGAATACTCCATCTTAGCATAATTTGTGGTACGCTCTTTTTGTATTTTTTTGCCATTTTTTGTAAAACAGCATTATTAAGTGCATTATCACCTCTAGCTAATGGAGAATAGGCTTCAATAGCAATATTATTTTGTCTACATAATGCTATAAGGTCTTCTTCCAAATAGAATGGGTGAATTTCTATCTGATTTACCATTGGTTTGATTTCGCATTTTGGTAAAAATTCTTTGAGGTGTTTTTGATAAAAATTACTAATACCAATAGCCCTTATTCGTTTTTCTTTATAGAGTTTCTCCATAGTTTGCCACACTTCTATATCACGTTGTAACCAATTATTTTTGAATGGTTCAGGCTCTGGCCAATGAATGAGGTATAAATCCACATAATCTGTTTTAAGGTTTTCCAAGCTTTGATGAAAGGATTTCAATGTATCTTGTTGTGTGCCCACATCATTAGGTAGTTTTGTGGTAATAAAGACCTCTTCTCTTTTTACTCCACTTTTTGTAATAGCTGCACCAACCTCTTTTTCTGTGTCATATATAGCTGCAGTATCAATATGTCTGTAGCCTATCTTTAAAGCTTCTGTAATTGTGTTTATACCCTTGTCTCCTTTGATAGAATATGTGCCAAAGCCAAGGATTGGAATCTGTACCCCATTACTAAGAGTTTGTGTGCTAGCAATATTAAATGTTTTTGTAGCTGTTGTGGCAGATAAAGCGGTAAAAAGATTCCCGCTAAAGAATGTAGCACCTCCAACTAACGCACTAGCTTTAAGCGACATTGCTAAAAAATTTCGTCTTGTGTTCATAGAAATTCTCCTTGTTTAAAAATATGTTTATAAGCAAATTATATAAAAAAATACACAATATTACAAATTAATTTTATATCGTGCTTGTAGATAGAAACTTGCTCCTGCTACCTGATAAAAATCATAATAGCGATTGTTTGTTATGTTCAAAAAACTTGCAGAAATGTCAAGATTATTTTGAAAAATGTAGCCCAATTTTGCATTAAGGCTAAATTGTGCATCGTATTCCCCAAATGTCCTATATAATGGAGGTGAATTGATGTCATCATTGTAAAATGCTGAAGTTAAATATACCCATAAAGATGCATAAAATCCTTTATTCTCACCATAGACAAGACTAATATTTCCCATGTGTTCTGGCGTATCAATAAGCTGCTTGCCAACAGATTCTGGTCTTGCTTGATTCTCCAATACACGTGCTAGAGTGAGCGTATAATTCCCTTCAAATCGTAATGATTGAAAAATAGGAATGCTTATACTAAACTCAATGCCATTGATTCTTCCATATCCAGCATTAGCATACATGAACGGGCTAGTGCTATTCCCGGCTCCTTGACGATAAATCATATCAAATAAATCAGTTTGAAAATAATACAAACTAGCGATAATATAGTCGGTATAGGATTCTACACCAATTTCAAAGCTAATACCTGTTTCGGGTTTTAAATTAGGTGATGGACTCCATATAATACCACTATGGGTAGATTGATATCTTTCACGCATAGTTGGCATTCTAAATCCCGTTCCAACACTTGTTTTAGCAATGAGCCATGAAAATGGTTGATAATTAAATGATATTTTGGGGCTAAATTGTGAGGCATAACTGTTTGATAGATTTAGATTGCCATTTTGTGCTAAATCACCAAAGACATAACCGTTGAAATTAAGCCAATAATCATAACGGATTCCAATAGCACTAGAAAAAGAATCAAACCATTGTGCATCCCAATTGAGATAAGCTGAAGCCACGAATGCCATGCTGCCATATCCTTGATAAGTACCTTGTGTGCTATTCGCATCTCTCCAATTGCTAAGTCTGTAATTTGGGGAATCAAAATTTAAATATCGGAGTTGCAGGGCATTTGCTAACGCATGTTTGTCATTAAAATGGTAGTGATAAAGAATATCAAAATAATTACTAGAAGTATTAATATCTTGAGTATAACCTATCCCACCTGCTAAAGTAGCCCCAGATAAAGCATCATGCCATCTGCTTATTAGATTGACACTTGATAGCGATATTTTTAATTCAGAGTCTTCAAAATAGTGCATATAAGTGATAGCACCCAATAAATGTGTGTAAGAGCCAATGCCACCATATCCAGAACCGATGAAAGGATTGGTTGTGGTGTTATTGGAAGGTATATCAAAAATTGAATTCCCATTAGAATCTCTTACAAATGTGGTGGGATTTACAAATTCATAATTATGATTTGATACGCTGAACATGCTAGAAATCGTCGCAGATTCTGTTATATCATACTCAATCTTTAATCTTGTATCCCATATTTGCCATTCTCGCCTACCTATGTCTCCTACAATATATCTCCCCGCACTGTCGTAATATCCACCATTGATTCCACTGCTTGGGACTTGTGTAAGAAATGCTGGGGTGCTTACATAACCCTGTGAGGTATTCATACCTGCACTCAATTTGATACGGAATCTTTTATCAAAAAAAGCATTTCCGATACTAAAGTATAACTTTGTAAGATTCTTTTCTGCACTATTTGGTATTATTTCATTGCCATACCCCGCTACACTTTCTATCTCAAATGTATGGGGCATAGAGGTGATAAAATTAATAACCCCACCAATAGCATTGGTGCCATATAGGCTTGAAAATGCTCCTCTTGCTACTTCCACTCTTTTAACATCATATAATGAAATTTGATTGAGCAATCTATTCTCACCCTCTAAATCTGTCAAAATCACATTATCAAGCATAATAAGTGTGCCATAGTTGATACCTCTGATATTAATTCTTGGTCGTGGATTGAAACTTACATCATTATCAATTCTTACACCAGCTAATTTCTTAACAACATCCGTGATTTTATTATTTGCAGTTTGATTCATTTGTTTTTCTTCCACCACACTAATATTGCCGGGTATTTTTGCTATTGGTGTTTCTAACGCATTCCCTGTTGTAACAACAGATTCCAATTTGTGCATGTTTTGGGCAAAAATATTTTGTGAAAATAAAAATATAAGAAAACCAAAAAATCTGCGTTTTAAATCAAACATTCTACGATAACTCCATTTTAATGTATGTAAAAATAATATATTAAATTAAGATTGTGAGTATATGATTTTCACAATTAAACAAAAATAAAAATTGGATTATACATAAGAATTGCTAATGTTGGTAATGTGGCTTAGATAATTAAATAGTATGAATAAATATTATATTAATGAAGATAAGATAGAATGACGAAATTATTTTGATATTAAAGGAAATATTATGAAAGATATGATTTTATTACAGGCTAGATATAATCAGTTTGCAAACAATAATCTGCTCAAAACGATTGAAAACGTTCATTTTAATGTTTTACAGCACAATGTTGATTCGTATTTTAAAAGTGTCATAGGAACGATTGAGCATTATGTTTCAGCGAATATTCTATTTTTTGGCAATTTTTTTATTACTTATACAGATAGGGCGGTTTGTATACAAGAAATACGTCAGTTTATTGCTGTCGGTGGTGGATTAAAAGATGAATATAAAAAAGACTTTCAAAGTCTTAAACAAGTTATCCAAAAAACAGATGAAAAAATTATTGAGATTGTGCAAAATATTCATGATTTTAATACTATTGGCAAAATAGAGTTTCCACAAATAACCTTTGAAAAACCTAGGGGAGAGCTAATTTTAGCAATCTTAAATCATGCTATACATCATCGTGGGGAAGTGTCCGCAATACTTGATATACTTGGAATCAGCAATGATTTTGCTGGTATGCTTGGCATGTAGTGTGAGATTCAATTAAAATTATATTATAATAACCTCCTATGTTATGCAATCATTTGTTATTGCAAGTTATTGTGGATATTTTTTAATATTTGTTATCTTGTAATGACAAGGATTTGAAATGTACTTTTATATATTGCATAGTGTCTTCTATAAAACTTTATTCATTGTAGTATTTTATGTATTTTTGTTGCTTTTTTAAGTGTAGATTGAATGTATTGATGTCTCATGGAAGATTGGAATCTGTATCATTTCTCAGTGATATTTAAGTTAGGATAGGTTGGTGTTGATATGGCATTTGCATTATGTGAAATATAAGATTTGTAGTAAAATTGTGTGATATGTTTTGTGATATGTTTATACTATAATAAAAAATACAAAAACTCAAGATTGTATCAACACACTTGCTTTATTGTTAAGGAAATATATGATTATTACCATTAAACATTTTCAAGTTGAAGCTATAATTGGAATCTTAGAACATGAGAGAACAGCAAAGCAACGTATTATCGTGGATTCAAAAATTTGGTATGATTCAAATCATGTCTCATTGATTCATGGTTTTTTGGATTATGTGTCTGTGTTACAACATATTCAAATCCTACTTTGTGAAAAACACTACACATTATTAGAATGTGCGTTGCAAGATATTGCTTATCAGTCTTTTTTGTCATTTCCCTCTATCACAAAAATTACATTAAAAATACAAAAACCAGATATTTATAAGAATTGTCTCATAGGAGTAAAGCAAACATTTAAGCGAGATGAGATTCTGCAGTAAGTTACCGTATTGTGTTATAATTGTGGCTATATTAACTATGTAAAAAGGAAAAATATGCAAGATAATTTAAAGGAACTCTACAATGATGAGTTTTACCGAAATCAAGCTTCATACAGCTATCAGTCAGCTAAAGAAGTCATAGCCTCATTGCAAAATATTACACCATCAATAACGAATGTTATTGATGTTGGTTGTGGTGTTGGAACATGGCTAAAGGCATGGAAAGATGTGAAACCGAATATCAAAATTTATGGTATTGATGGGAATAATGTTGACAAAGATTTTTACTATATACCATTGGATTCTTATAAAGAAGTTGATTTAACACAAGGAGTAGAAACATTGCTGCCAATCATACTGCGTGATAATAAAAGTGCTACGGGGGGGGGGGGGCAAACCCTTTGATATAGCCCAATCATTAGAAGTTGCAGAGCATCTCTATGAACAATATGCTTCCAATTTTATTCAACTATTGACTTCATTATCTGATATAGTATTATTTTCTGCTGCTATTCCCTATCAGGGTGGGACACATCATGTAAACGAACAGCCGCCCGGTTATTGGGCAAAACTTTTTGCTGAACGTGATTATCAATGTTTTGATATTTTGCGTTTGAAGCTATGGCAGAATCAAAGTGTTACATCACATTATCGTCAAAATATATTTCTTTATGTACATAAAAATTGTGTGGATTTTTTTACTCAACAAGGTTTTGTAGCAACACAGAATCCATTGTATTTAGTATGTCCTGACATATACGAAAGTAAGGCAAAATATATTCAAAATCTTGAGAAAAATAATCAATCATTAAGCATGAAACTTAATAAAACTTTTTCAAGGAGATTGCAGAAAATTATTGATAGAATACGTGGAAAGTAGTTTGTTTAGTTGTTTGTTCTTAAGGGTATGGCAGAAAAGCCATAATTATCATCAATTATTTTTTTATTCCTTCTCATTTCTGCTTCATTGGAGTGATCATATAACTAAGTGATTAGTGAAGTCAATAGTGCACTTAGAGAATCTAAAATCTAATGCAATATCATTGTTGGTTATTTTGTCTTTCTCTACAAAACATTTATTGATAATGGACAAACACCAATTGATCACTTTTGTCTTGCATAAATCGTGCTTCGATAACTCTAGTGTGTATAGAATTTTTGTTGTTGTAAGTTGGGCATAGTTTTTGTCCGTTGCTTTTTTCATTTTCATTTTTTGGTATTGTTTTGTTTTTTATATACTCTAGTTCTGTATAACTCGTATTACCATATCTTTGAATCTGTCTATTAATTCTTTATTTATCATCGTTATTCTCCTTAATCTATTGATATGCGTGCAATATAGCTGTTATCAGGGCTAGTGATTTTTTCTGCCCACTTGCCGTTTTCATCCATATGAAAATTCTTTCCTATACAACCAATCTCTTTATTTGTTTCAAGCCAAATTCCTCTACCCTCATCACCTTGTAACCATAAGCCATATTCTGTATAACGAGCAGTTTTAATGATAGCAATTAGGCATTTATTACCTTTTTTATCATAATAGTATCTTATAGATTCCCATTTTATCATATTCCCAATTTTCTCTGTATTTGTATCTGAATAAACAACTATGCCGCTAGACAAAGTGATGGGATACTCAACAAATATTTTTTTATACTCATTACTTTCTTCAAGTTCATCATTTATTTTCTTGTTGTAGATATATTTGCCATCCACTTTGTTGCAAAATTTTCTAAACTTATACCACTGCGGGTCAAAATATTTAAGACTCACGCACCCACTAAACACAAATATTGCCACTAAGATTCCAAAGATTCCTAAAATAGCACTAATCCTCACGCTATTTCCCTTGTAGATTCTGTGCCTCTAAAGGCGATGATGTATTCAAAGTGTTTTTCAGACTCTTTTGTATTTGTAGTTGTATTGGATTCTTTTATATCATAAAATATCGTAGCAGAGAATCCACTTAGTGTATTTGGGATATGATGGATTAATTCATAGCGATTGACAAAGTTTTTAGTGCGGTGGGATAGGGTAGCAGTAGCAAATTTTTCTTGTTTTGAGTTATTGCTTTCTGTATTGGCAGAAATGAGTATTTTTTGTCTAGCTATATCTTCATTTTGTTTGTCTCTATAAACAAAACTTTGAATCTTATTGTCTATCTTTGTTGATTTATATTCAATTTTAAGAGTTTTATCATTTATCACAGGTTTATCTATCATGAAATCTTGACAGAATCTAGCTTCTATTGCCATAGCATAGGCTGTTGGTTCGCCTATTTGGCGGTTGTTTTGTTTTGCTTTATGTGTGAGAGCATTTATCTCATATCCCAAACTTATATCATCGGCATAGAGCCATAAAGGCGGAGTTTTTATTTTATCTAGCCAACCTTTTTTATCATTTTTATAAACATAATGTAAGAAAGCATAACTTGCATCAGCACATTCTGCCATATCTTTGAATCTTTCAATTAACTCTTTATTTGTCATTTTTAATACTCCTCATAATAATTTTTGTCGCTTTTTACAAATTTATCATCAATGAGATAAAGTATGCTAGCATTATTTAAGTATAGAGTGATAGAACTACTAAAGGAAAACCCCCTTCCTTCATCACCAAATAAACCATATGTTGTTGCTACATATGGTATAGAAAGACTAATAACAATCGGATATATTTTTTCATTGCATTCATAATAGCTATCTACATACATAAAATGCTTTACCTTATCATAATTTTCAGCTCCTAGATATTCTTTGATTTTATTTTCATAATAAGCATATTTTGGATTATTCTGAAAGAATAAAATTTCATTTTCATAGTATTTACAACCATTAGAAAGGGTTTGCGGGAGTGCTTTATTTAAGCTTGCCAAATCATCTCTTGTAAAAAGTTTGTGTGTTTTAAAAAAAATATCCATATATTCTTTTCTTTCCATTTCTCTTTGTTTTATTTCATCTGCAAATTGTTTATCAAAAATATAAAAACCTCCATATTTGTCAGCAAATCTATCTAACTCCTTTGCTTTTTTTGGGTTTGTTGGTTGAGCTAAAAATAAAGCACAGCCAACAAGAAAGACTACTGCAAATAAAACACTAGCTATGCTATACACCATTTTTATATACGCTCCCTAGATTTAAGAATTGCTGCCAAGTATAGCCTAAACTATCATCATTTTTCATAGCAGCTCGTATAGATTCTATATGGTGAATCTCTATGCCTAGATGTTCGCCTCTCTTTGCTTTCTTAGCATTCATACCTAATTCCCCAAATATCTCTGCATTTTTATGGACTTCCATAACTCTTACTACATCATCAGTATTACCCTCATAGCTAGAAGCCTGTAATGATTTGTCTAAAACTTTTCTTGTAAAGCCATTTGGATTAAAGAGTTTAGCCACACTCCTTACTAATTTTACAAGAAGTTTCCATATGACTCTAAGCACTCTTAAGAATATAATCATAGCAGAAGTGATAATGTCTCCAAGTCCGGGAGCATTATAAGTATAAAGCTTATGGATTGATTCTTTTTTATTGCATAGACAAAAGCTTTGAGCTAAATGCCCACCTAGTGAATGTCCTATGACATTTGGCTGATAGTTAGAATCTTTTATATCTTTTATATAGTCTCTAAGACTTCATTTTTGAATTTTACCAAAGAAATGATTTGAGGAATAGCAACTCCAATGATAATGGAGCTATCGGTTAAAACCGCATCTTTAAAGAATTCTGCACCTCTTACTTCTGTGCCTCTAAAGGCTAAGATATATCTATCTTTAGAATCTTTAGCTAAATGGTCTTTAAAGAGTGTATGAGAATATCCACTAATAGAAGTATTGGGCTAGTGGTGGAGTATATCAAAGCGAGAAGTGAAGTATTTAGTACGAGGGGAGAGGTGGAAAGATTTTTTATCTTGTATGGCTTTTTCTTTATCAACTGAAACCGCAATTTTTTGTTCATCAGTCAAAATAAGGTTTCGGATTTTATTGTCAATTAATGTTGATTCTAATTCACTAGGATTATCATATTTAGGTTTATTAATTTTCATATCTTGACTAAATCTAGCTTCTATTGCTAAAGCATAAGCTGTTGGTTGTCCTAACTCTTTTATTTTTCTCTATAAAATTTTTATTTTTTCATCTCTTAAATGCTCATCTTTTATCACATACCCTAGATTTATTCCTTAGCATAAACCCATCTTTCTATTGCTTCAAATGCTGGGATTTTCACTCTAAATTCATCTCTCTTATATCAAAGATTTCATTTTCATTGATATAATGTAACATCGCATAACTCACATCAGCTATATTTGCATAATTAAGGATTTTTTTAATCAAATCAATCTTAGCATTTTGCATATCATTAATCATTGATAATTTCTCTCTTATTTTTACTAAAATCCTAAATGTCTCATAAAACCATCAGACATTTCCTCTTGTGTATAGTATAATCGCAATATAATAAGCACAAATAGCGGCAATATAAATGAGACACTATACCATAGAGTAGGTATCTTTTTACCAAAAAATCTATGAGTTACATAACGACATATAGCAACACCTATTACACCCAATATACACAGGCTAAAAAATACGATAATTGGGATAAGAAAAGGTAGGGATAAATACAAAAGTCCTAGCATGTGCGGCTTCCTATCATTTTATGACTTCAAACACTTTTTGCAGTTATATTTATAATGTGAGAAATTATTTGTTATGAAATCATGAAAACAATATTGGCATTATGATTCTATATTTGATATGACATTGGCAGCATTTTTGAGTTTATTATTATCAAAGTGAGTGTAGATTCGACTTGTTTCAATACTGCTATGTCCTAAGCTTTCTTGTACTAAAATGAGATCTTTGCTCTTAGTGTATAGCATAGTTGCAAAACTATGACGTAATAAGTGAGCACCATTTTTCGCCTTACGTATACCAATATTTGCTAAAAGATTCTCAATTATTACATAAATGTAGGATTGTGCTGGGACATTAAGTTTACGATTAATGAATAAGGGCATTTCTTCACGTGCATTTGGAAAACTAGAACGCATAGCAATCCATGCATTGAAATAATGTTCAATTAATTTTCGCAATATATATACGGTTCGCATTTTATTACCTTTTCCATGTAAACGTACTAAATAATATTCACCATCAATGGAAATGTCTTTAAAATTTAATTCTAAAATTTCACTTACCCTTGCACCACTATATGCAATCATAAGAATGATGAGTTGATTACGTAATTTGACAGTCTTATTGACATGTTTTTGTGGTATGTCATAACGTTTTAGGGCTTCTAAAAAACGTTTTAATTCATCTTGTGTGAGATATTCTGGTAATTCTTGTTTAAATGAACGATTTGTTTGAATAATATCCATTGTGTAAATATGCGATGCACCGTTATCAAGTATATTATTTTTTTGTATAAATTCAAAAAAGTTAGTCAATGCAAATTGGTAATTTCTAATAGTTGCAAAACTAAGATTCGTCGTGTAGATACTTAAAAATTCATGCACATTGTCAGCTTCTATGTCTCGCATATCTTCAAATCCAACTTTAAGGCAATAATTATAAAATGCAAAAAGAGGATTTACATAAGTATTGATTCCAATTAGTCCTACTTTCCTAGCCCTTTTGCATACAGCAATGATGGCGTCGATAGATTGTCTGCCACCGCTTTGTATATCTTGTATTACTTCAGCAAATTCATTTTTATTTTTTACTCTATGGGCACTAAGTTTCATAAGCTTTGTATAAAAAAAACGCTCAAGCCAAAATCTTAATGAAACATCAAAGCCTTCTTGTTTATTTAATGGATAAGACATAATCCTCCTTTCTTATAAAGCAGGCATATATTCTGTTGGAGAACTTGCAGTGGCAAAAGGCTTTTTGGGGATTCTTCCTGCCTCGTAACTCAATCTCCCAGCTTCAACAGCTAACTTCATGGCTTTTGCCATGGCAATAGGATTTTGTGCTTGGGCAATAGCAGTGTTAGTCAGTACGCCATCAGCCCCAAGCTCCATAGCGATACTTGCATCGCTTGCACTTCCAACACCTGCATCGACGATAACTGGAATTTTTACTGCTTCTTTAATAAACATGATATTAAATCGATTTTGTATTCCAAGACCACTACCAATTGGTGCGGCTAATGGCATAATTGCGGCAGCACCATTATCTTCTAATTTTTTAGCCATGATTGGATCATCATTGGTATATACAAGCACTTTAAATCCGTCTTTTGCTAAGACTTTTGTTGCCTCAAGTGTTTCAACAACATCTGGATAAAGAGTTTTTTGTGTATCGCCGATGATTTCAAGTTTAATAAAATCAATACCTGTACCTTCTCGCACTAGGTTAAATAATGTGATAGCTTCTTTTGCAGTTGTGCAACCAGCAGAATTTGGTAAAAATGATATTGTGGTGTCTTTAAAAAAATCAAGTAAATTTGGTGCATTTTTATCCATGATATTAACTCTACGTACGGCAACAGTAATCATTTCTGATCCACTTGCCAATGTGGCTTGTTTCGTTGTTTCGAAATCTTTATATTTTCCGCTTCCAACAATCAGCCTTGAAGTAAATTTTTTATTAGCAACAATTAATGACATTGTTATTCCTTAGTCTTATTTAAGTTATTAGACACATTAAATATAGCCAAATAAATTATATGAATGAAAAATTATAGCAGAAAATATTGCTTTTTATAAGGCTGAATCTAAAAAAAACGATTTAGCAATTTTTATATAATTAAAACAGCAATCCTTTATAAATAGCGGTGTTTTATGAGACTTTAAAAAGTTAATTTTGTATGAATATTTCAATAATATAGTGTTAAAATAATTCATTATATTTAGGACATATTAATTAGAAGTTGTCATAGTAAAAATATGTTATATACTATAATTTAGGGTTTTGTAAGATTGATTTTAAATTCATGTTGATCTTTTTCTATGTCTATTTTTAAATTAAGGTTTCCAGATTCTAATTTTTGATATGGAATCAAAATAAAGCCACCTTTTGCGTTATTTTGTGTTAGGGTGTTTTTTCGTAAATAGTGTGCAATAAGCAATTTTCTTGCCTTATTGTCTGCTTGGTAGGTAGCATACATATTGGCTCGTGAGAGCGAACTATTATAGAATCTGTATCTAAATGTGAGGACGTTATTGATAATAATTGGATAAAGCAAGGGGCGATATGTATCAATATTAAAAAATGAATCTTTTGCAAATTTCTCTGATGGTTTGATTTCTATACCATAATCATACAAGCTCTCTGTAAGATTAATATTTGTATAACTTAGAGATTCAAAAGGTGTGGGAGTAATTATCTTATTATTAATATGTATTGTAATATTTTTCATGCTAAAAAGGATGTTATTGTCATTAAGATTTTCCACCACAATATACAATAGCAGTGGAGTGTAATTTGATCCGCCAATTCTTTCTTGAGCTACTTCAACTTGGGCTTTACTATTTGGTTTTTCACTTTGTAGAATGGCGATTCCATTATCATATCCCATAATATTACGTGGTTGCACATGCAAAGATGAGCATGCAACGAAACTAAAAATATACACCCATAAGGCACAATATATTGTATAACGCATATAACCTCCAATCACAAAACTTTGATAATATACCACATCATAA
This sequence comes from uncultured Helicobacter sp., assembly GCA_949299115.1. GTDB lineage: Bacteria > Campylobacterota > Campylobacteria > Campylobacterales > Helicobacteraceae > Helicobacter_A. Next base: position 35,425 of record CASFZH010000016.1, read on the forward strand.
TAACAATATGGTATAATTAACTCTTTATTGTCAAATTGTTGTATTTAATTTTAGGGATAACAAACAATGAAATCACAGAGACGAATTTTGTCAAATTTTTTAATTATCCTCAAACATTCTTTATTATCATTCTTTATTTTTAGAATAAAAAAGCAATATTGCGTATTTTTACAAGTTTTTATTATACATCTCTGTATTATTTGTAGTATTGGACATTATGTCTTTGCACAACATGATACTGTTGATTCTAATGCCAGTGAAGCTTTTATATTTGATGATGAGTCGCAAGATAGAGATGTCATTGTTGATTCGAATGATGAAGTGATACAAGCTAAAATATTGAATCTTGAAACTATAACGAATCTTGATGACTTATTGAATCAAACTTTATATGTTGGACAGTATATTACAATACAGTATCGACTTATATTGTTTAATGATGCTAAAATCATTTATACTGAATTTAAACCTTCTCTAGAGCAAAAAACGAAACAAAATAAGCTTTCTAGTGTGAGTTTAGTAAAAGATGGAGAGTGGCAAAAAGATGGAGATTCTTATATTGCAAGTTATACTTTTAAGATTCTTAATACAAAAGTATCTATTCCAGCATTGGTAGTGCATGTGCAAAATGATGTTATGCAAGATGCTATGCAAACTGATGTGATTAACCTTGTAGCACAATCTCTTAGTAATAGCCCAAACTATTGTGGTGTTATTGCAAATGATTTAAAGGTAGTGGAATACACATTAGAACATTATGACGATAATACTAATATGATTCTGATTGAAATCGAAGGACATAATAGCAACCTGGAAGATTTTCGCCTACCAAATATTAAAGATCAAGAATTTGGACAAGGGACGAAATTTAGCAATGAGACTGCAAGGGTTAATGTTTTAGCGAGGATTCCAAAAAGTATCGCTACGATTGATTTCAGTTACTTTGATATAAATAAGCGGAATTTTATTCCATTAAGCATACCTAATGTGATTAATGTATCTTTTGATGATGAGGTAAAGGCGGATTTAAACCCAAAAAGCTCTTTTTTACGTATTACAAATATTGCTATTATTGTACTCATAGTATGGTTTTTATTGCTTACGATTATTAAACGTTCATATTTTGCGGCAGTAATTTCATGTTTTTTAGTAGGCTTGTTAGTATATAGAATCTTTGCTAATAGTTATAGCATCAAGACATTGCCAAATGCAAGGGTTTTGATACAACCAACGCGTAATGCCACTGAATTACTTGTGATTCCTAATCCAACAAAACTAGAAGCAATTGATAAAAAAAATGATTTTTATAAAGTTCATATTGATTCAAAAGTTGGCTGGATTAGTAGAATGGATACAAATAAAAAATAAGGGAGATCTATGCAGAAATTGCGAGGTTATTTTGCTACTCTTAGTATAGCAATAGGGCTTGCTTGTATTATTATAATAATGTTTTTTTTTAAGAAGCGTAATAATGCGAGAAATATAAGGCGATATTGTGGTATGTTTTTTCCATTAAATAGATTGAAAATGGAAAGGATTGGTGATTATGATTTGAGTGCACAATTAATTATAGCAAACCATCAAAGTGCTGCAGACATTATTTGTCTTGAAGGGGATCACCCATTAAATATCTGTTGGGTAGCAAAGAAACAATTGGGAGAGATACCTTTTTATGGATATGCTCTTAAAATACCGCAGATGATTTTTGTCGACAGAGATGATAAAAGAGGTGTTATACAATTATTGAAAGATGCAAAGGATAGGTTAGCACATAATAGACCAATAGTTATTTTTCCAGAAGGTACGAGGGGCCCTGGCAATAGATCTTTCCTTCCTTTTAAGCCCGGTGGAAAATTGTTAGCTGAAAAATTAAAGCTTACAATTCAGCCAATAGTGCTTGTTAACACAAGAAAAGTATATGATAGTAATCCCATTAGGGTGCAAAAAAAAGTTGCAAGAGTTGTGTGTATGCCTGCATTTATGCCTGATTTAGAAACAAATTGGTATGAGCAGCTAGAAAAAGATATGTTTGAAGTGTATTGTAAACATTATGATGAGTTGAATGCAGAATAAATCGGCGAAATTCGAAGTTTGTTTGCATTTATGCAATACGTTGCGTGAGATTATATCATTAGCAAAATAATATTGATAAAATATTTAATTCAATATTATGAATCATTGTGTTGTTTATGGTATTACAGACAATTCAATTGAATATGATATAGTAATCGTAACGTAATAATCATATATAAGATTCTAGCATTAATCATAGAATCTTATATTGCATTATTGCAGACTAGCTTTGAGTTTATCATATCTCGCATTATAGATTTTTCTAATTTTTAATGCTTCTTCCATATCTATTTTTTGAAATCTGACTTTATGGTTTGGCGGTAATTGCCCTAATTTGTCCATATCACTGCTTATTACTGTACAATACATCGCAAAGCCACCACCACTTGGAGCATCCCGTAATAATACTATCGGTTCATTCCCACCAGGAGCTTGCATAGAGCCTACGGGATAACACGCATCCGGAATATTACTCGGATCACTTCCAGCACCGAATGGTTGAGGCAGATTCTTATATTGAAACTTGCGACCATTTTTAAAACGATAGCCGCTTCTATCTGCCTCACTTGAAACTACAAAGGTGTCTTCAAATAAAGCTTTTATAGAATCTTCTGTAAGTTTATAATCCTGTAAGCCCATAATAACCCTTAACGTTTCAACTGATTCTAATTTTACTTTAAATATATCGTCTATTGTTTTGCCAATATGTGGCATATCACTAAAACTTCCGATAGGTAATTCATCTCCAACTTCTAATTTTCTACCTTTGTATCCACCAATACCACCAAGCGGATATGTAGAACGGGAATTCATAACTATTGGAACATCAATACCACCTTTAACACAGATATATGCTCTTGCACCACCTCTTAAGAAATCAAAGCTTAATACTCCACCTTTTGGAATCTCAATAACACTATATGTCTGCTTTTTTTCTCCATTGACAATAGGTGTCATTTCTGCTCCAGTAATAGCGACAAAACTTTTTTCGCTAAATTCTAGTACAGGACCCATAAGAGCCACTTCTAATGCTGCGGCATTGACATCATTTCCCAATAAAAGATTCCCAGCCTTAAAAGAAAATTGATCTAATGCACCACCTGGCGGAATACCCAAGTGATAGTAACCATATCGTCCTAAATCTTCTACATATGTAGCAAGCCCTGCTTGTTTTACTATAATTCTAGCCATGTAACACCTCCAAGAGTTGTTTGTTATACATATTTGGATTACCTTTCCATTCTTCTAATGAAAATTTTACAGGATAGATATTTGGCATAAAACTGCCGTCTTCTACTTGAGCAGTGATTTCATTGTATTTATGTTCATCAATAGGAGTAAATTTGATAATATCTCCCGGGTTTAAAAACACCATAGAATCTTTAAAATATCCTAGCCTTTGTGTAGGATCCCATACTGGTACTGGTGTAATCCCCATCATTTGATAACCACCACCACCACGAACTGCATAAATACAACCAAAACAACCTCCGTGTCCAATAGTGAGCCTTGGTGTATCGATTCTTGCTTTTAAATATTTAGGTACTTCGATTTGCCTTTCTTTCTCTACTAATTGATAAAGCCAAGGTAATCCTGCTACAAAGCCAATCATACTTACAAACCAAGGGTTTTCTGAATGTGCTTTTATGAAGTCTTTTACGCTAGAATATCCGTTTATTTGTGTTGCATATTGAATATCTGTTGTATTTGGATCGAATGTGGAATTTTCTGCTCTTACTTGGTGATTGTCGCGAAATCTCATTAATGTTTCATGAGTATAGGGATCTTGGTAAAAAACAGGAAATTCTATGATTCTTGTATTAAGGGTTGAATTAGACGTGCTAACTTCTTGCTCTAGCCCCTTAAGAATCTCAAGAACTTTTTTATAATGCACTATGTCTGGATTAAAGCGAATCATGTAGCTTGCATTAGCAGGACAAATCTCTGTGATACCTTGCACCTTTTTTTCTTTTAGTTTAGAACAGATTGACATGGCTTTAAAGAAAGCCTCAAGACTCATGCCTTCCTCACTTACTTCAACATATAAAAATTCATCACCACCAAATGTATATTTAAACATTATAAGCCTCCTAGTTGCCGGATTTTGTATTTTTTAGCATCCAAGATTCTAAAAAATTAATATGGTAATTACCGCTTATCACATTAATATCTTGGAATAAATCTCTAAAAAGAGGGATAGTAGTTTTTATGCCCTCTATTTTTATTTGCCTTAAAGCTCTATTCATACGAGATACTGCCATAGGACGACTTTCATCAAAAATAATCATTTTTGCAATGAGTGAGTCGTAAAATGGCGGTATCACTCTACCATTAAAAAGCATAGTGTCTATGCGAATCCCCGAGCCTGTTGGATAAAAGACTTCACTAATTTTGCCCGGACTTGGAAAGAAATTATTATGTGGATCTTCAGCATTGATTCTAATCTCAATAGAATTTCCACGAATTTTTATATCCTCTTGTTTGAATCGCAATTTTTCTCCATCTGCAATTCTTAACATTTCTCGCACAATATCAACTCCAGTGATCATTTCTGTAATTGCGTGCTCAACTTGGATTCGTGTGTTCATTTCTAAAAAATAAAACTTTTTTCTATCATCATCATAAAGGAATTCTAAAGTCCCTGCACCTTTATATTTTACAAGTTTAGCGAGATTTAATGCACTTTGACAAAGTTTTTCTCTTGTTTGTGAATCAAGGCTTGGGCTTGGGGCTTCTTCGACTACTTTTTGACGTCTTCTTTGCAAAGAACATTCTCTATCATACAAATGTATGACATTTTCACCATCTCCTAATACCTGTACTTCAATATGTCTAGCTTTTGGTAAATATGCTTCAAGATATATTCCACCATTGCCAAATGCAGCTTTTGCTTCAGAGCTTGCAATATCAAATTGCGTTGTTAAATCTTCTTTTGTTTCTACAATTCTTATTCCTTTTCCACCACCACCTGCGATAGCTTTGATTACTAGAGGGTAACCTATCTTTTCGGCTTCTAATAAAGCCTCATTTTTGCTATCAAGCACCTTGCTACCCGGTATTGTTGGTACTCCTGCTTCCTTTGCTTTAAGAATGGCTTGTGCTTTATCTCCCATAGTTTTGATAATATCACTACTAGGACCAACAAAGATTATCCCAGATTCTGTAACTTTTTTCGCAAACTCTGCATTTTCACTCAAGAATCCATATCCAGGGTGAATAGCATCTGCTTTACTTTGTTTAGCGGCTTCAATAACTTTATCCATATCAAGGTAACTTTTATGTGCTAAATTTTCACCTATATGGATAGCTTCATCTGCTAACTGGGAAGCAAGATTTCCCTTATCTGCATCGGTAAAAATTGCTACTGCTTCCATATTAAGCTCATGAGCTGCTTGGATAATACGCACTGCAATTTCACCGCGATTTGCAATAAGAACTTTTTTTATTTTTTTTGGTTTATAAGGCATAATGTCTCCTTTAGTTTCAATTAAATTATAATATTGCTATAAAAAATAATCTTGGGATTCGCAATACAACATTTCCATTCTGTTGCACACGATATGTTTGTCGCAATATATCCAAGAACTCATTTTCAAATGTTATCCTATCCTTTTGAGATAGATTTTCTAAATATGGTCGCAATCCTGAACCCTTATACCACGCAAGAATGGATTCTATATTGACTAGATTATGAAAATAGGTAGTTTCCCACATCTGTATGTTATGCGTATAAGACATCAAAATATCAAAATAAGTTAAGGAATCGAGCGAAAAAAACATTCTTGTTTTTGTAGGGAAAAATTTTTTCCATTTTGTACTTGCAACAAAATTTTGCAAAGTTTGATGAAATAATGAGCTAGAATCAAGTGGAATTTGCACTGCAAAAATTCCACTTTTTCTCAAAAGTGCAAACACAGAATCAAAAAGTTTATTTTGATTCTGTATCCAGTGAATAGATGCATTTGCTATGATAATATCAAATTGCTCACATAGTGTATGGAGTTGGGTATCAGCACACAATAGTTTCAGATGTATTCGTTTCGATTTCATATTTTTTGATGCTTGAGTAAGCATATTTGGTGAATTATCGATTCCCAACACTTGTGCATTTTTAAAATGTTTAGCTAATATTTTCGTGCTATTGGCTGGACCACAACCTATATCCAAGATATTGCTAACATTACACATTTTACATTTTTGTTTGATTTGCATAACTAAATCGAATAAAGCTTGATTTCTTTCTTTTTCAAAATGCAAATATTGTGTGCTATCCCATTCGAATTTCATGATATTCCCATAACAATAAGATACAATATTATGATATTGTAAACAACACATCACCCGGATTTACAAAATCTTCATTTTCTACATGAATATTGGTAATTTTACCTTTTGCACCAGCTTTAATTTCATTAAAAGTTTTCATAACTTCAACTAAACATACCGTTGTATCTTCTGTAACTATGCTTCCAATTTCTACAAATGGGGCAGCATCTGGATTTGGTTTTCTATAAAATGTTCCAGGAATTGGACTAACTACTTCTGCCATGACTAATCTCCTTCATTAAATTAATTTTGTATGATTGGCTTTTTAATTTCAATGCCATTTTTAGTTAATAAATCTCGCGTTGCTTTAATTAGGCTCAAAGCTCCTGCGGTATCACTATGGATACATACAGAATCAAAATCTATATGCACCATTTTACCAGTAACGCTTTGCACTAGACCTTCTTTGCAGGCCAATAATACCTTGTTGGCAACTTCATCTGGAGTATAAGCTCTTGCCCGTCTTACCATAACAAGATGCCCATTATCATCATAATCTCTATCACCATAAAACTCACGTACGTAAGGTTGTTTCATGGCTCTAGCAACTTCAATAGTAACAGTATTTTCCATACAATAAATAGGTAAATTTGAATCTATTTTTTGTAGGGTTTTTATAAGAAGTTCTGAAAATTCTCTGTCTTTTGAAGCATGGATGTAAAGGGAACCATGTGGTTTGAAATGATGTAATGCTTCATTTTCTAAATGGATAAATTCTCGTAATGCACCCAATTGATAAAGGCAGTCGTTTACTAATTCACTTGCACTTGCGACTATATGTCTGCGCCCAAATCCGACTAAATCTCTAAATCCCGGATGCACACCTATTGCTACATGATGCTTTTTTGCCTGTTGAATTGAATGAAGCATGATGTTTGGATCACTTGCATGAAATCCTGCTGCAATATTACAACTGCTAATAAGCGGCATAATATCATCATCAACACCATCTCCAATAATCCATGGACCAAAACATTCACCCATATCACTATTTAAGTCAATTTGAGTTTTCATATTGCACCTCATATAAAATTATTGGTTGTTATAAGACTAAGTATAGTTGAGATTTGTAAAAAATACAATAGTAAAATATGAAACATACTCGTAATATTATGTATCTTTGTTGAAGATGTTGAAATAAATTCAATATATTTTTGAAAAATAGTTATTAATATAGAATTTTAATAATCTATATATTATAAAGATAGTAATAAAAAATTACTTTTATACTATTTTTACTAAAAGTAACATGTAATACAATATAGTAAAAAACTAAATAAAAATTTTAGTTTCAAATACCCCAATAATACGAATAATAAAGCAATCATACTCAGACTTAGGTATTTATGTTACATAAATAATCATTATTATGTATTAAATGTATAAAAAATACAATATTTTTATATTTGAAATTAGATATTTTTTTGTGTTATAATGTAATTTTTGTGTGTTTTAAATAATTATTGGAGACTTATGGTCATGATCTACATGATTTTTGTATGTGTTGGACTAATTATAATTTGTTCTATTTTATGCTATAAAATCTTACAGTATAGAAAAAATATTCTAAATCTTCGTATGCAAGCTTTAGAAACCCAGAATCTTTTTATACAAAAAGAACAAAATTTTATTTTAAAGGAGAGGGAATTGCAATTGCAATGCAATCATTTAGAAGAGAAAATTTGTGAACTACAATTAAATAATGACAGAAATATTGCAAATCACAATAGTAGTATAGAAATCTTAAAGAGAGAATATGAAAACAAATTGACACAACAAGAACAAACCTTGCAAAAATGTTATGAACAACACAGTAAAGATATAATAAATATGCAGGAATTATATGAGAAAAAATTGCAAGAATCATTGCAAAATAGAGAAAAACAATTGCAGGAACAAACCAATGAAAAACAAGAGGTTTTGCGAGAATTATTGCATACAGAAAGACAAAAACAAGAAGCATTATTTACGCAGCGATTCTATGAGTTAAGTGATAAGCTTTTAGATGAAAAAACTAAACAATTTCAAGAAAACCAAACTCTAAGTCTCAAACCATTACATGATGAAATTGTACGTTTTAAACATGAAATTGCACAAAATACGAAAGAACATAATGAAAAACAAGTGGCTTTGCATACAGAAATAAAGCACTTGCGTGATATGAGTATGCAAGTTGCAAGAGATGCTAATAATCTTGCTAATGCTATGAGGGGAGATTCTAAAATGCAAGGGCAATGGGGTGAAGTTATTTTGGAAAGGTTGCTTGAAAAAAGTGGATTACAAAAAAACCGCGAGTATTATACACAATTTACTTTAAAAGATGAAAGCAATCAGACCTTACGTCCAGATGTGGTAATTCAATTACCACATAAACGTTTTGTTGTAATAGATTCTAAAGTGAGCTTAAATGCGTATGAGAAATTTGTAAATAATGATACCAATACTTCACATGATATGCTTGATTCTCATGTTGAAAGTGTCAAAACACACATTAGAAATTTATCTTTTAAGCAATACCAAGATTACGTTGATGGGCAAAAATTAGATTTTATTGTAATGTTTATGCCGATTGAGGGTGCTTATAATGAGATTTTACGTGAAGATATGAATATTTTTCTTGATGCATACCAAAAAGGTATTATTTTATCATCGCCCTCAACACTTATGGTAATCTTGAGGCTTATCCACCATCTTTGGGAGAATGAGGCGAAAGACAAAAATATGCAAAAGATTCTTGATGAGTGTACGAAACTTATCAAGAAATTCCATGGCTTTACAGAGAATATGGATAAGATTAACCGTGCATTGGAAACTGCAAAAAGTGCTTACGACAAAGCAGATACGCAAATACGCGGGAAAGGTTCAATGGCTAGTTATTTAAGGAATCTTAACGATTATATGTCAAAAGTTTCGTATCCAGATGAGCGTGTAGTACATATGCAAATTGAAAATCCAAAAATTTTAGATTCTGATATAGTGGGCGAGACTATCGTCGAATAGCAAAAGAAAATAGTATTTGACTTATTGCTGCAATAAAGCGAGAATAATAATTCACTGTATTATTGTTATAATATAGTTACTTGGGTATTGTTTGCTTGATAATTAAAATTTGTGGCAATAGTGTTTATGATGGGCAAATCAATAGCTTTGTTGTAGTATAGATAATTATAGAAGTGGGGAGTTAGGGGGCAACAAGGACGGGGTTATATTTTAGAATCTAGCTCTACAACAAAAATACATTGTAGTTTGCATGAAATCTTTAGTGTGGCAATAGTGATGTCTAGCGGTATCAGAGTAAGTGTAGTTATGTTATAGAAATATGGGCTTTTTTGGATTGTGTGAAACGGGTGTTTGGACTCATGATATAGGGAAAAATTGAAAGTGATATCCGTATTGTTTATGATGGGATTGCAAGATTATTTATACAGAATATTTGCAAATTCAGTTTTTAGAAAAAACAAGGTATATGCAGAATTTACAAGCTTAAGCTCCAGTCTTTGTGTGGCAATAAATTGGTTTTTGGTAGTATCTGGTTTAGGTGATATGTGACTCTGACTCATTGCTAAGTCAAGATTTGCTAATAAATTCTAGTATAAAACGATTCTACACGATAGCAAAAAGCCTTATAATTTTTGCATAAGGCTTTTTGCTAACTCTTTGCTTGTTTTTAAATCTATCTTACCGCTACCAAGTACAGGGATTTTATCTACTACATAATATTCACTAGGTTTTTTAAGAGGGATAATATCCGACTTTTTGATAATCTCAATAATTTCATCATGTGTATCATCAGGTACTTCTAGTAGTAGCACGATTTTTTCACCTTTTTTACTGTCTTCTAAAGCAACTGCACAAAACTTTACTTCATTTGAAATATTTTTGTGCTTGAGAGCTTTTGTTATTTCTTCTTCTACGTTAGAGAGACTAATCATCTCTCCACCAATCTTTGCAAAACGTGAATATCTATCGGTAATATGCAAGAATCCATCAGCATCTAAATATCCCTTATCCCCGCTTTTGTACCAGCGGATGCCATTGATTTCTATGATGACTTCTTTTGTCTTTTCTTCATCATTGAGATAGCCTATCATGATTTGATGTCCACCGATGAGGATTAACCCATGCTCACCTGTTGGTAATTCTTCTAGCGTGTCGTAATCCACGATTCGAATCGCTGTACCCGGCAGTGGCATGCCTACACTTCCTTCTTTATTTGCCCTATGTACTTGCCAAAATGTTGCATCAAATTCATCGGGGAGATTCACACTTGCCACAGGCGTTGTTTCAGTTGCCCCATAGCCTTCATAAATAGGTTTATTAAATTTCATCGTATAGTTTTCTCGCACTTCAGTTTTGAGTTTCTCTGCTCCTGCGACGGTTAGACGAATGCTGTCAAACATTACCCTATCAATTTTGGGATTTCTTGCGTAGATTCCAAGTAAGGTAGAGGTGGCACACATAATAGTTACCTTATTTTGTGCGATAGCTTTTGCCACTCCCACAGAATCTGTTGGGTCTGCATGTGTAACAGCTAACATATTTTCTATTAATGGCATAAAGGTTGTAACGGTTAAGCCAAAGGCGTGGAAAGGTGGTAAGGAGGATAACATACACTCATCGTTTCTAGCATGTATCACATCGGCAATTTGTGCTATGTTGCTCATTACATTGAGATTACTAAGCATTACACCTTTTGGTATCCCTTCGCTACCGCTGCTAAAGAGAATCACACACACGGAATCTATCTTGCTATCTCTAGCAAATAAAAGTTTTAAAAGCCAAGTTGGCATAAGGATTGTTATCAAAAGATTAAGGATAAAAATACTTTTTTTGTTTTTGATTGCATCTACAATATCTTCCATAAAATGCAAGGTAACGCCACTGAAGTCAAACTCTACTCCCTTTTCTTTTAATTTATTTAAGAATTTCTTTGAGGTATAAATATGAGTTATTTGTGTGGATTGCATAGCGGCTTTTACTGCATTAGCCCCTGCTGTGAAGTTGAGATTCACGACTATTTTCCCAGCAAGAAGTGTAGCGAAATTACAAATGATACCTGCTAGCGATGAGGGTAGCAAAACTCCTATACAATCATTGGGGAGTGAGTAAGGTGATGTTTGTTTTGGTAGTGGGGCAAAAGAGAGTTCTTTCATATCTTGACTAAGCATAATACAGAGTGTTAGAAGTCTGCGGTAAGACATACTACCGGATTGTGCATCTATGATAGCAATATCGCCACCACCTCTCTTGCAAGATTCTATAAATGCTTCAGCGAGTGTAGAGGAATTTTGACATTGGTGTTCCCATGCCTTAAAGCTCATTTCAAAAACTTTTGCTTTCACTTTATCTTTTTGCGTATAGAGTGATAGAGGTTCTCCAAATGCAATGCTTACATTGCGTTTTGTAAAACTTTTTTTGCGTTCCCTAAACTGTTCATTGCTTCGACTAAAGATACTTCCCCACATACCGCGTATATAAAAAGGCAAGATAACTGCCTTGTTTTCATCAATACCTTGTGCGATTTTCTCAAATCCACCCTTAAATTCATTCAAATGTCCATGTCTGCTAATAATACCTTCTGGAAATAGACAAACAATATCACCATTTACTAGACGTTTTTGGATTTGTTCAATAGCTCCACGACTGCCCAAACTAGAGACAGGAATGATTCCAAATAAATCAAGAAAAACCTTGATATACCAACGTGAATAAATACTTCGTTCCATAACAAAGTATACTTTTTTTGGTACTGCCATTTGCACAATAGCCCAGTCGATAAAAGAGATATGATTTCCTAGCATAAGTACACCGCCATTTTGCGGGATATTATTAAACCCTTCTACAATCAAGCGATAACGCTGTAAGATAGCGATACTTACGAGTATTCTCACAAGTGAGAAAGGCAACATTTTTATCATATATATCATCACGATGCCGCTTAAGACAGCACTAATATAAAAGAGCCATTCAACAGGCAAGTTTTTTATACCAAACATTAATGCTACAAAAAGTGAGAGAAGCATACCAATATTTTGAATAAAGTTATTACCAGCTAGCACTGTGCCTAATTCCTTATCGTCGGTATAAAATTGCATAAGGGCATTAAGCGGGATAATATAGAGTGCTCCGCCTAAACCGAATAAGAAAAATAAGATTCCAATACTTATAAGTGAGTGGAATGCTGTGAAAAATACTAAGACTAAAAACATAATGCACGCACCAAGCGGGATTAATCCAGTCTCTATGTAGTTTTTGGAATAACGTCCAGCTATCACAGAGCCTACAATAATGCCAAAACCAGAGCAGGCAATAACAGCATTGACTGCACTTGTGTCACTAATGGATAGCACGTTTTTTGCATATACAGGAAATATATCTGTGAGAAGTTGTGCCACAGCCCAAAATACTGCGACAAACAAGACAGATAAGAAAACCATTCTGTGTTTTTTGATAATTTTTAGATTCTGTTGGAGGAGCTGTCCTCTTATGTATTGTGATGTGTTAAAGACAATATTGCGAGTTGTATTGATAGTTGGCAATCTAAAGCTTAAGATAAATTCTAACCCCCCAAATATTAGAAGTAAAATAGCAAGAGGAAACATTTGCTGAATAATATCGTTTGGGTTACTAATGCCATGTACATATAGTCTTTCAAATAAAGCAGAAAAAAATATCATTCCTCCAAGCATAGCAATGATAGCCATAGCCTGTACAATGCCATTACCCCAAGTCAGATTTTCTTTGCCTACAAGTTCTTTGATATAGCCATATTTGGCAGGAGAGTAAACAGCTGCTTGCATACCCATAAATAATGTTGCATAAAATGCACCCCAAAAAAATCCAATATAATAAAAGACTAATATTATAGTCAGTAATAGCATGTTAGCAAAAGAACCATAACGCAGAATTTTGTTTTTTGGGAATTTATCACTTAAGAATCCAGAAGGAGAAAAAAGTAATACAAAAGGTAAAATAATAAGCCCATTAGCAATAGAATTATAGATGAGATGTTGACTTTGGTCGAAAGTCTTATAAAGAATATTGAGCATTAAGATTTTATGCCCTAAGTCTATAAAGGCATTTATAAAGGTAACAATGATAAATGGTGTGAAGCCTTTTATGTAGTAGATTTTATGCATGACAATAGTTCCTAACAAAATTAAATTAAACTAAATTGTAGCAAAAATTTATACTAAAATATCAAACCCGTTTTTCATTATTGCATACTTTGCTTACAAATTAATGCATAAAAATGATGTATATTTTTTACTCAAACTAAATCTCTAGTCTTTTTTGATGCTTGTTTTTTATCTCTATTTATTTTTGTTTTGTAGAATCTAAGTTTAAGCCTCTTTTTTGGCTATTTTATTAATTTGAAGGATAAGAAATGACAAAAATAATACTTAGTACTGTTGTTGCCTGCTCTTTAGGTGTTGCTAATTTATATGCTGGTGCTTATAATATTGACAAAAGTCATTCGGCAATTAACTTTAAAATTGGACATATGCTTGTATCAAGTGTCAGTGGCAGTTTTCCAAATTTTAGTGGGGAAGTAGAAATTGATAAAAAAACTAAAACACTTGTAAAATTACAAGGCGAAATAGATATACTTACTGTTGATACTCGCAACAAAGATAGAGATAAACATTTACTCGGAGACGAGTATTTTGATGCAGGAAATTATCCTAAAGGCATTTTAAAAATGACAAAGTTCTCTAAAGAAAAAAATGGAATCAAAGTTGAAGCAGATCTTACTTTACGTGGGATAACAAAAAAAGTTGTTTTGCACGGGGATTTGAAGGGACCTGTTCAAAACCCAATGAATAAAAAAGAGATTTTCGGACTTAGTCTCGAAGGAACAATTAATCGTAAGGATTTTAATATTGGAAAAGACACCTCTGGTGCTACTATGGGTGAAGAAGTAGAGATTTCTATCAATTTAGAGCTTACTGCAAAATAATAGTTGATTATGAATTGCATGTAGCTTATTTAATTTAGCAAAAAATTAGATGTAGTGCAATAAGTTTTTTTAACTGTGTAGTAAGATTAATTATGAGGTTCTACGATTTGATTGTACTGCAAATATTCTTTCTGTTTCTACAACAATAACAATTACAAGCTGTGTTCTCGATAATATAATTATTTTATTCTTTTCTGACATAGCTATAATTAATAGTTATTTCTTTTTTAATTTGATGGATTTTATGCAAATATTGCACTATTGAAATCTAGGTTTAGAATTGAGATTTATTAAAATATGCTCTATAAGTTGTTTTTAGCGTATTTTAAGTTATGTTATTATATAATAATAAGATACTTTGTGAGTAGGGGGGATAAATCCGAAAACGGGTAGTGTTATTTTATTTTTTTATTATAAGGATATACTATGAAAAAACTTTTTGTTATGTTTTTTGCATGTATGGGTATCGCATTAGCGACAGATGGTATTTCTGGGACAGACTTTATTAAAGGGCTTTCAGTTCTTGCAGGTGTGGTTGGATTAGGTATCGCTGCTTTAGGTGGTGGTATTGGTATGGGGCATGCGGCTTCAGCAGCTATTTCTGGCACAGCAAGGAATCCAGCATTAGGTTCTAAACTCCAAACTACGATGTTTATTGCGATTGCTTTAATTGAGGCTCAAGTTATTTATACATTAGTATTTGCCGTTATTGCAATATATGTGAATCCTTATTTGCAAGGTTAATTTAAATCCCAATTATTTTTAATTTGCAATAAAAATAGATTCTATACCGTATAGAATCTATTGCGCTGGTGGTGGAATGGTAGACACACCATCTTGAGGGGGTGGCGGAGAAATCCGTGTGAGTTCAAGTCTCACTCAGCGCACCATTTTTCGGTTAATATCAATGCTGAAGTTGTTTTTGTTTTTTTTTTTTTGAAAATTATTTATGCTTAAATTTAAATATGATTTGCCGGAGTGGTGAAACTGGTAGACGCGCTAGACTCAAAATCTAGTAAGGGAAACCTTGTGTCGGTTCGAGTCCGACCTTCGGCACCATTTTCAAATTGTTAGTCCTGATAGCTCAGTTGGATAGAGCGTAAGATTCCTAATCTTAAGGTCATGGGTTCAAATCCCTTTCGGGACACCATTAACCCTAATCTTTTATCCACTTTAATACGTATTAATTTAGTAATATAAAATAAGTAAAAGCTTGTGATTGTGAAAATATTTTTAATCAATCCAATAATGCGTTGCATAGTATGAAAGTTATTGTAATTTCTTTTTAAATTCAAACAGTCCAAATACTCCTGCATTAAGAATGTCTGGTATAGAATTGTAATTATTTTGATATATTTGTAATTTGTTATTGCAATATTGCATACATATAGCTATATCAAATCCTTGGATATAACCCATTTCAATAATATCCATAGAATCCAATGTATCAATGATGGTTTGCGGACGATATACTCTATGAGCGTTGAAACATACTTTATCTTTTTTCCCGACTGGTACACTTATATATAGTTTACCTTTTGGTTTTAGTTTTCTTTGAAAAGATTTTAAGGCTTTTTCCCATCCCATAGGGTCGATAGAATCACCATATCTACCTAATCCAAAATGTTCTATACTGCATAAAGCTGATAGGGATTCTATGCTATTATCTGGTATATATTCTAATTTGGTGGCATCGGCTTGGGTATAAGTTACCCCCCCCCCCCCGTCATTTAAAAATTTTGTATCAAAGTCATTATTCATACAACGAATATCAATAAGTTGTATTTTTTGTTTCATGCTCAAAAGATGAGCGATAAATCCAGCAACAGATGACCCAACATCATAATGTACATTTGGTTTATGTTCATAAACTTTCCTAGCCCCCCAAATATCTTGAATAAAATATTCATTATCTAAACTACCGTTGACATTATATTTATCATTTTTACAAATATAATCATATTCTTTCCTGATTTCAAATCGTGAGTCTGTGTTTAATTTAAGATAAACTTGTCTATCATGTTCTATTTCATCGTTAGTCATACTTTTTATTGGGCTACATGGATTCCAATTATCAATTAATCCCATTTTATCGGCTAATTGTCGCAATGGTCTTTTAATTTCTCGAATAATTTTTTTGCTAATCATTTTAATCCTTCAATCTTTTATTCTGTATTAGAATTATATCATATTTGGATTGTGTTTTTGTGGCATTTGCTTTTTTTACTTATTGTCTATTAATAATCGAAATCAAAGATATAAAAGTAGTTTTGATTTTGTAATGATAGTTTCAAAATTTATCTTGGGCAGATGAAGCATATAACCATATATCTATTTTGCAGTATTTTGTTTAATAATTAGAATAGCATTCTACATTATGGTTTTAAAGTAGAGCTTTTGCATATCCATAAGATATGAAACTGTAAGTATTTTTTATTTTGTCTAGAGTAGAGGATACCGTAATCTTTATTTTATATATATTTATAGTATTTATGATATCTAATTCTGATAGATACATGTTTGAATCGACGTAATTTATTGATAATAAGAGTGCTTGATGAAAGGGGTATAAGATTTAATGACTCCATTTTTTAGAATGATTAGTAATATTAATAAAATTAAGATTATCCAATAATGAAAATGAGGATTTTTGTGATTATACTATGTATTATAAAATGCTCTTGGAATCTGTAATTTTATGTATATCAATTCAATAAATGACAAATAAATAATTATGGTCAATGGTTGATTATGAAGAATCTTTTTATTTCATTGTATAAAATAACAATAATAGAGAAGTTATGGGTATGGGAATAGAAGTTTTTAATATGAATTATAAAATCAAAAAGATATATTATTATAATAATTTATATTATATTGTTATAAATATTATTTTTTGTATAATTTTCAGAATTTACTATAAAATTAATCGAAAATATAAAATGTTATTACATTTTTAAAATAAAAAACACACGAATTAATTGCTAAAAAAGCAACTTATTCTAATTTTAAATATAATAATCTTCAAAAATATTCATTTTTGCTAAGAATTGACGCACACGTTCATGACTTGGATTATTAAAAAAATCATGCGGCGACTTTTCTTCCACAATCATACCATCAGCCATAAAAACAATTCTATCGGCGATAGCACGTGCAAATTTTAATTCATGGGTAACAATGAGCATGGTTTTATCGTGAATGGTTTTAATTGTTTCTAGCACCTCTCCAACAAGCTCTGGGTCAAGAGCGGATGTTGGTTCATCAAAAAGTATAATTTCTGGATTGAATGCTAACGCTCTAGCAATTCCAACTCTTTGGGCTTGCCCACCGCTAAGCTCATGAGTATACATTAAAGCCTTTTCTTGTAATCCAACTTTTGCTAGATATTCCATGGCTATTTCATGGGCTTTCTTTTTGGGAATCTTCTTGACTACAATAAGAGCTTCAGCCACATTCTCTAAACAATTCTTATTAATAAATAAATTATGATGTTGAAATACCATAGCACTTTTTTGACGTAAGGCTACTACTTCATGTTTTAAAAATTTGGCATAATTGAAAGTTATATTATCAATGCGTATAGTCCCACTTTGTGGGTATTCAAGTAAATTTATGCTACGTAATAAAGTACTTTTGCCAGCTCCACTTGGTCCAATTATGGCAATGATTTCACCTCTTTGAATTTTGAGATTAATATTTTTTAAAATAGCCTTATTTCCAAAATTTTTATGGATATTGATAATTTCTATCATAGGTTTTGATGTAGATGTTTGCTGTATTACTCGTGATTTTATTGATAAAGATTCTTTATTTATCATATTTTTTCCTAAAACGTGTGAAATATTTTTCAGTTCTAAAAAAAATCCATTCTAATATTACTACTAATCCCCAATACATCAGTGCTGCCATAAAATATACTTCTAGAAATTTGGAGCTTCTCCCAGATTCTATATCGGCTAATCCCATGAGTTCAGGGACAGTAATAATTGACGCAAGTGCAGTATTTTTGATTTGCATAATAAAAAAATTCAAAAGATTTGGTAGGGTAATCATCAAAGCTTGTGGCAAGATAATACGTCTTAATGCTTGAGAGGTTGTCATGCCTAATGAGTAAGCTGCTTCACTTTGACCCTTGTCTACTGCTAAGAGTGCAGAACGAAATATTTCAGTAAGATATCCACTCGCATAGAGTGAAAACACTACGAGAGCATAATATATTGCATCTACAGAGCCAAAATCTAAATCAAGCCCCAAAGATTTAAAAAATATGGGGATTCCATAATAAAACATAAAAAGTTGCACAAGAAGTGGTGTGCCTCTAAAAAATGAAATGTATAGTATTACGATTTGATTCAAAACAGGGATTTTATAAAGTCGAATAAGTGCCATTATAAAACCAAGTATTCCACCTACAATAAATGAGAATAATGCAATGAAAAAAGTCATTGGAATGCCGGGTGCTAAACGTAATGCTACGTCAAAGAAATATGTTGTATCAAACATTGTTATATTGTATCCTCTCAATAATTCTATAATATTTAAAATATTATTATTTTTTAATCGTAATTTTTACAAAAATAAGAATAACTAATGTTGTAAGGATACCATATTTTGTTTAATTTAATATCTATCGAGATAAACATGTGATTTTTTATATTGAAAAATAGAATCTAAATTCTAAAAAATATTTAATAATTAGTAATTTAAATATAAATTATATTTAAAATTATAGAATACTAGAAAATTTAAAATATTCAATCCTTTTGATAAGTTTTGTGGAGATTTTCAGTTAATCTATTGAAATATTTTGGTTTGCTGAATTTTATGCCAGTGATTTTAAAAAATATTTTACATGCTAGATATGATGCTGTTGTGTATATTGTGAAATTCTTAGAATCTAAAGTAATAATATTATCCGAGATTCTAAAGATTCTATGTTGTTTCTAATTGATTCTGTATTGCATGAAATTCTTGATTCTATCATATTCAGCCTTCCATCACGTCATGTTGAACGATAGCGAAATGTTTAAAGTGCTTAAGATTCTTATGTGATTGTAGATTCTCAAATCTATAGTGTTTATTCTTTGAGTGAAACACGTTTAATTTTTTCAGTTATTACTTTAGAATGACAAGAAGAATATTTAGAGTGTTGGAATCTTGTATATTGAGAGAAATAGAAATATATTTTTTGGATTCTGCCTATAGATTCTCTCATTTCAATGCACACAAGGTTAGAATGACTGAGATAAATATCAGATGACTGCTTTTTGATTCTATATTCATTCGAAAAGCAAGCATAATCAAGGCTAGATTTTCAATGCTATTAGCATTTATGGAATCTTTCATTAGGTTTTATAAGATTATAAATAATTATATTGTAAATTTGAGTATTTTTCATATCATAATACTATTAATATTATATAATATAAATTTTCAGTATCATTGGTATTATCCTTTAGATATATAGGAGAAAACTTTATACGATACTATATCTGACTAACACAACTAGATAAGATTTTATATTGTGTAAGTGATAAAGAAATAAATTGTAGATATTCAAAATTAAAGAATTTTATAATTACAAAATTTCTAAAAACAAAATAGAAAACAAGATTCCAATAATTTCTAACATGAAACAGATTCTATTGTTTACAAATTAATAAGAAGCAAAATAAAACGCTATAAAACAATGAGGTATCGTATAGTCTTAGTGGTTTTTCATGTTCTCTTTAATTAACATTATTGCAAAACGTTAGATAGATGATTGCGTGTAGGCTATACTCAATTATGTGTCTAATGTGTAATTCGTGACTCAACACTTACTCTTGAGTTTATAGATAATGAGGTGATACTAATTAGTTTGAATACAAAATTTTGCACGTCTTTGTGATACAATATGCAATGTAAAAGACAATGACGCATTGATTTGAAGATTCATATAATCGCTATTTTACCACACGACATTTAGGAAATATATCAATGAAATATTGTATTAGTATAAATATTCCATATTATCTCAAAAAAATATTGCAAATATTAGAGCTTAATAATTTTGAGGCATTTATTGTTGGAGGGTGCATTCGAGATAGTATACTTGGATTAGATCCAAAAGATTGGGATATTGCGACTAATGCCACGCCTAGTGACCTCACTGCCATATTTCAAACATATAATATAAAGAAGCATTTTACCATTCTGCCTCTTGCACCACAACACGGCACATTAGGTATCAAGCCAAAAAGAAGTAAAAGTGTGTATGAAATCACAACATATAGAATCGATGGGCAATATAGTGATTCTCGTAGACCAGATTCTATAACATTTACCCAAGATATTGCATTAGATCTAGCAAGACGAGATTTTAGTGTAAATGCTATGGCATGTTGTCTTGTGCATTTTACTTCATGTAAGGATAGACAAAGTTTTAATTACATGCTATTGCATTATAAGGTATCCATGCTAACTCCCATAACCCATATACTTAGAAAATACATCATGTATCACAATATACCAAACATTACTTTACAAGATATTGCACAACCGCACATGACATCAGATTCGAATCGCACTTCCTCACATTGTGTGTGTGTCATGTGGCTCTATGACCCTTTTCATGGGATTCGGGATTTAACCCTACGACGTATTGTTTGTGTTGGCAATGCGACACTTCGT
This sequence comes from uncultured Helicobacter sp., assembly GCA_949299115.1. Lineage (GTDB taxonomy): Bacteria > Campylobacterota > Campylobacteria > Campylobacterales > Helicobacteraceae > Helicobacter_A. The sequence continues at coordinate 56,459 of CASFZH010000016.1, forward strand.
TTTCAAGAAGATGCTTTACGTATTATGCGGGCTCTCCGATTCCTTGCGACATTACCACAATGTTTTTCTCTTGAGACCCATACAAGAGTTGCTCTTTGTATTTTTGCTCCAGCCCTAACCAATATCGCCAAAGAACGCATATTAATTGAATTTCATAAGCTTCTTTTGGGAGATTATGCTTCACAGGTGCTTTCACTATATCGGCATATCATTATGCTACCATTTAGTATGCTGCATGTCCTTTTTATGAAGCAATTTAGCCTAAATTGCAAAGCTTTGCAACACGCACCAAAAAATCTCGTCTTACGCCTTGCTATATTATATAATCCATTTCCTTATAATACAAGGCATTGGTATGATAATAATTATAAGGCATTGCAATACTATTATTCACGCATACCAATACATTTAAAAGAGTTACGTTATGACAAGAAAACGATAAAATATGTTACAACAATCCTTTGTATGCCAATAATAACGTGGCATAATGCTATATCACTAAAAAAAATGCTATATAAGTATGGTAAGGAATATGTGGCACAATGGCTCACTATGTATAATACGATACAAAGTACCTTAGAATCCAAAACAAAACTATTTTATCCGCACACATACATAGCAACATTGCATTCTCGCATTAATATAAAATCAGCATATTTTGTTGACATAGGTTTTATACAGTTGGATTACATGGCACTAAAAATTCATGCGTGTTATAGAACACCTGCCCCCTTTTCTTTACGCAAACATATACAATACCTCCTTTCGTTATACGATACCATCATGCTTTATAACGAATGTTATAGTATAGCACAGTTGCCAATCAATGGTACAGATATTCGAAATATAGCCAAACATATCGGAGTGAAAATTGTGGGTAGGGATATTGGTAATATATTGCACCATATTCTTATATTAGTAATTTATGGCAAGTGTCAATGTCAAAGAGAAACTTTGCTACATATTGCAAAAGATTTGTTATACTCTAAGCTAGACTTATCATAATTGCATATCATTTTGATTGAAAGGAATCTTTATGACAAATTCCCACACATCTATTACTAAACCAACACTTTTTTCTCCACTTTCTATTCCCACACCACAAGGGCAATTAGAAATAAAAAATCGTATTGTTATGCCCCCTATGGATCAATATAGTGCAATAAATGGTTTTGCTAATGCATGGCATTATCAGCATTATACACAAAGGGCATTGGGTGGAGTAGGCTTGATTATTATTGAATCAACCTCTATTTTACCAAATGAAAGCATGATAAGCACACAGGATTTAGGATTATGGGAAGACGCTCAAATGGCAGAGATTCGTAATATTATTGCCTCATGCAAACAGTATGGTGCAAAAATTGGTATTCAATTAAACCATGCTGGGAGGAAATCTGAAGCAAGTCCAAATCTCATAGCTCCAAGTCCTATTCCTTTTGGTAATATGCCTACCCCAAGAGAAATGCAAAAGCAGGACATAGAACATGTCTTGCATGGCTTCTATCTTGCATGCAAGAGAGCTTATCAAATCGGTGTTGATGCTGTGGAGATACACGCAGCACATGGCTACTTGATTTCAAGTTTTTTATCTCCTTTATCAAATATAAGAAATGATGAATATGGGAAGAATAGGGCAAGATTTTTGCAAGAAGTTTTACAAACTGCAAGGGAGGCATTGGGAGATGCTATACCGCTTCTTATACGAATATCAGCAAGTGATTGGATAGAGGGTGGCAATGAAGTAAAAGATATGATAGCTATGTTATCCCCAATTTGTCATCTTTTTGATGCGATTGATGTCAGTAGTGGTGGTGTGGTGGCAAATGCAAAAATACCAGCATATCCACACTATCAAATTCATTTAGCCTATGCTGTAAAAGAAGCATTACGCAAGATAACATTTGGTGGTGGATTTGTAACAGATTCTAAAAGTGCACATTATATTGTAAAGAGTGGTGCATGTGATGCTGTATATATTGGTAGAGAATTGTTACGTAATCCATTTTTTGCTCTGCAAGCAAGTCGAGAATTAGGTATAGCAATAGATTTTCCCGGAATCTACCAAAGAGCAAAATAATTGCGTGTATTATAGAATTTTCAATGATATTGAGAAAATGTTGCCTTATTAGAATACAAAATCAAGAAGATTGATGCGAGATTCGCAGCATTCTTGTAACCCAAGAATCATAGCTCTTAATCCTTAAGATTTAATAATTTCTAAATGATGCGATTCTAAAATGTTTAATAATCTCCATATTCTAATCACCTTTATTCGATGAATATGGAGCCTTACATTTTATACATAGCAATCTTTCTTCTTGCATTTTTTCATGACTAACATAGAATTCTCAAAATCCAATCATATTGTATTATGTGTAAAAATACCTAGGATTCAAAACCTATGAATTTTTGCACATAATGATAGTGTGAGATGTAAATTTTGCTTACTTGTAAAACAGTGTGTAAATAGAAAATCCTAACTTAGTCAAGTAATGGCTATCCTACATCAGAATCCTGTATCAAAATCCTGCAACCACAAAGTTTGAAAGACAAGCCCCACACTATGCTAACGCAATATTTACTATCTTGAAAGTTAAAGTCGTAGCTAGAATTTAGTCAGGTAAGCCAAAGTCTCTCTAAATTTGGTATACTACAGATTTGGTAAAACAAATACCTCTTTGTAGCAAATTTGTATAAAGACTTTTGAAATTTATCTAAAGATTTTGCTATACTTTGGTTTTATACGGTTTTTAATAACTCCTACCCAATTATGACTCTCTTTGTTTATACTTCACTTTGACTGTAACCACGATTAAATAAAATTTACTTTGTAAGACAAAGATATTTTGGATAAATGTGTTACAAAATTGAGCTTATATTTATGAAGTAATCTGATTTCTGTAAACCTTATACAAAGATAGATATTGTTATGTTGATTGTATTGCATATGAGAATGCTATGGATAAAATTTTGATTTTTCAATGTTCTAGCTGTTCTTTATAATCACAGAGAAATTCCGCATTCTAATGTTGGTAATAAATGTTTTTTCAAGATTCCAATCAAATAACGGTAGCCATAAAATATAGATTTTATAGAATCTTTTGCATTAGGGTAAGATATAAAGTAATAAATTGTATACTAACTTTTGTAGAACCAATATATTGTTATTTTTTGTGTAAGATTCTAAGATGTTGTTCTATCTGTGGAATCTGTCACGTGGTGGAGGCTTAAGCCCGAAAAATCGAAAATTCTTAGATTCTAAAGTGATACATTATGCAAAATTCTGGGTATTTCAAAATTTTAAGTATTCCATATTATGTGAGATTCTAAGATTCAAAATTATCACAGTATTGTAAATCTTATATAACCAAATAGTATGGTTCCTTGATTATCCTAATAAAGATTGGAAATTTTTGGATTGATAGATGATGATAAACAAATAGTTATCATAATAAATTGCAAAAGTATCCAGATTTCTGATAAAAGAATCAAGTAATGAGATACTATTTTAATGTTGTCTATAAAAAGCATAGTGGACTATTTCGGTTGGTAATACTGCATTATAAAATATGAGAGTATAAAGAAATAAGAATAAGTATTTATATTAATGTATTACAATTACTCTAAAAAAACTATAAGAAGACTTATAACAAGGTATTGAGGGAATAAATATGGAAAAGCAAACAACATCAAAGATTCAGTCATCATCTCAAGATATAAATCCATTGTATGCAGACAAAAGAATCTCTGCAACATACTTTTTTCGTAAAATCCCCTTGCTATTAATTGGAATCACAATCCTTTATGTGATTATGGTGATTTTTGCCTTTTCATTTGGTGGAATAAGTTTTGATGAATTGAATAAGGATATTTTGTGGAATCTACGTGCCCCTAGAATCTTTGTGGCAATCCTTATTGGAATCTTGCTTGCAAGCTCTGGGGTTGTAGTGCAAAGTGTTTTTGCTAATCCATTGGCAGATCCATATATTATCGGTATTGCATCAAGTGCTACTTTGGGGGCAGTGATTGCCTATTTGTTTGGAATGCCAGATATGTATTATGGAGTTTTTGGTTTTTTGACAAGTGTCAGTATTAGTCTTGCCATCTTCACTATTGGTAGGACACGAGATATGGCAACTTTATTGATGCTTGGGGTGGCTATTAGTGCTTTTGTTAGTGCCTTTGCAACATTTATGATATATCTAATTGGTGAGGATAGTTTTAAAATCACTGCATGGCTCATGGGTTATCTTGGCAATGCAAACTGGCAGCAAGTTATAATATTAATGATAGTGGCTTTATTATGTGGGTGGTATTTTTTTAGCAAGAGACTAGAACTTAATATTTTGCTTCATGGTGATGAAGAAGCGAGGAGTCTTGGAGTTAATGCAGGGAGATTAAAGATTCAGCTTTTAATTGTCTCAAGTTTTGCTGTTGGATTTTGTGTTGGCTTTAGTGGATTAATTGGATTTGTGGGACTTATTATACCACATATTTTAAGACTTATTCTAGGCAATAGTAATCATACTATTATTTTGCCTTTTAGTTTTCTTTTGGGTGGATTATTTTTGCTTACCTGTGATACATTTGGGCGTACTGTTTGGTCGCCTATTGAGATTCCAATCGGTGTTATCACTGCATTTTTTGGTGCACCATTTTTTCTCTATCTTGCTCTTAAACGCCACTAGGAGTGAGTATGATAAGTATTGAAAACTTGAATTTCTTTTATAATGAAAAACATATTTTGAAAAATATATCTCTTCATGCACAAAAATCCCAATTAGTTGGGATTTTGGGTGCAAATGGTTGTGGTAAATCTACGCTTTTAAAAAATATTTTAGGTTTTTTAAAACCACAGAGTGGCAATATTTTTATTCAACAATCCCATATTTCTTCTTTTAATGCTAAAGAGTTGGCTACTATTATGAGCTACATTCCACAAAAAAGTATCGTAACAATGCCTTTAAAAGTTATAGATTTTGTACTTGCTGGACGTTATGTCAAGCTTAGCAATCCTTTGTTTGGTTATCAACAAAATGATTTGGATACAGTGAAATATACAATGACTATGCTTGATATATGGCAGTATAAAGAAAGAATTGTTACAACATTAAGCGGTGGAGAATTTGGACGTATGTTGCTTGCTAGAGCATTAGTCAGTGAGCCACAAATAATGATACTTGATGAACCCACAAGTGCTATGGATTTGCATTACGCTATAGAGATTCTACGAATTGTTAAGGATTTAATTTGTAAATTGAATCTTTGTGTGATTCTTGTCATTCATGATTTGACTTTGGCAGGTTTGTTTTGTGATGTAATTGCTTTTATGAAAAATGGGGAAATCCTTGATTTCGGAAAGCCACATGATTTATTGCATGCTGAAAAATTACAAGTAGTGTATGATGGATTACAATGTGAAGTTGTTAATCATAATGGACGACGAATCGTAATACCAACGGTATAAACAAATATGTAGCAAACTTTGCAAATGCTTACAAATGTTTATATTGTTCAACTTCACAATATATCTTATTGAGTTACGAGCTAGTTTCAAGATATAAATACTACACATATACTTTATGTATATATTGCAATCAATAAGAATATTGCAAACAAGATAAAAGAATGTGATAGGATTCTGTATTAAAATATAAATAAAGCCCTATTTTATGTGTAAATATAGATTGAAATATTCTGTTATAATATAAAATATAGACAATATTGTTACTACGAGGTATTTGCTCTTTGGAAGCTTATCGAGTTTAGGGTTTAAAGACAGACAAAAATTATAAAGCATTGCCTTTACAACAGAGGTATGCAAGAGTATTTTGTTGGATTTTATTTGTAATATGTTGCAGCCATTATTAAAATATCTGACTTACAATAATTTATTATTTTTTTGCAACTATAAGCTACATTATAGAATACCAAATTTTTTAATCAATTTTGAGTCTATATTTTCCAATAATCCTCTATCTCTCAAAGTATGCAGTGTTGATTGTGTACAAAGTGTATCTTTGGGCCATTCTCTATCATATCCTTCTAAGATTCCTTTAGATGTTGCATCTAAAAATGCACTTGATTCAATAATTTTTAAGTCTCTTGCGACATCAATGGAATTTACAATACGCCAAATTAACATATAGTAATTTTCTAAATCTTCATGAGAATCCACAAAAATAAAAAAGCTTGCATATTTATGGAATTCTTTATGGAATTTTTCTGCATAAGAAAGAATAGTTTTATCCCATTTGGTAATACCACAAATTACGAGAGGATTTTTATGTTGATAAATATGTAAAGATTGTATTTCTTTAGCAATGGTTTGCATTTTTTGTAAAAGTGTCATAGAATCTATTGGTAAAAAGTCAAAGTCTAAACATACTCCGCTTGCATCAATGCCTAGTTTACCACTTATCGCAAAACTTTCGCTTGCATGGTCTAGAGCATCGCAAATCCCTTTGGTACTATATAATTGCTTAGTGCTGATTCTATCTAATATATAATGTGTTAAAACAGAATAGTTGTTATGTAAATCTGGAGCATCATTATCGAGAAAGATAGCATGCTTTACAAAACTCATTTGTCCTATACCAAAAAAAGTGTGCATCATTTGTAAGCTTTGTGCGGGATAATTTGTCTGTACTTTTGCAAGTATGAGATTGTGAAATACTCCATTTTCTGGCATGGCATAATCAATTAATCCATGTGCACTTGTTTGCAATAATGGCAAAAAAAGCCTTTCTGTCATATATCCCATATATTTATCTTCTAGTGGTGGTTTGCCAACTACTGTGGCAAGATAAATTGGATTCTGTTTTGTTGTAATGGCATGGACTTTCATAACCGGATATAATTCAATAGGGGTATAAAAGCCGGTATGGTCGCCAAATTTCCCCTCCGGAGCAAAATAATTAGTGTCTACATAGCCTTCAATAACAATATCACTATCATAAGGGACATTTAGTCTATTGCTGATACAAGGAGTAAGTTTTGCCCGCTTACCACGAATAAGTCCGTATAGCATAAGTTCAAAAATTTTTGGTGGCAATGGTGCTTGTCCGCACCAAGTGTAAAGGGGGTCGCCACCGATAGCAATGCTTACAGGCATAAGTTTTTTAGTTTTTTTGTATTCATGAAAAAAATGTGCACCATCTTTATGAATTTGCCAGTGCATGATGAGTTCATTTTTTGATTTGACTTGCAAACGATACATGCCTACATTTTGTGATTCTCCATTTAAGCTCTGTGTATAGACTTGTCCCATAGTGATAAATCTCCCGCCATCCTCTTCCCATGTTTTGAGAATAGGCAAAGCAAATAAATCAATATCATCATTTTGAAATACTCTCGCTTGACATGGAGCTGTACCCTTATATTTTTTAGGAAAAATATTACGTAACAACCATAATTCTCTTATTTTTTGAATTTTTGCCTTAAATCCTTTGGAAATAGATGGATTGGTAAGGTTTTTTATGTTATGTGCAATAGATTCTAAGCTATGAAATGAAGTATTTGTATTGTATCGTGTGGCAATTAAGGTAAGTCGTCTGTGCGAACCAAAAACATTCATTAATACTGGGATAGTGAAGTTTTCTGTTATTTCATTATACTTTTCATCGTTATGACAATGGAGAAAAGCATTTCGCATACTATTTTGTTTATTATGCGTATGAGTGGTAGTATGTGCTTGTATATGGTTTTTTTGAATAATTTGTTGGTTTGTATCATACTGTGATAATGTGTGAAAGCTTTGTTTTTTGTAAATTGGATGTGTAAAAAGCAAGGCTTTGGAATCTTCTTTTTTAACTTCAAGATACGCAAGATGTGGTATTTCTAATTCGATATCTAAAGGTGTATCAATGATTTTGAGTTCACCATGATATTCTAAAAATTTAATAAAGTCTTGCAATGCTATTCCTTTCGATATGTATTATCAAATTGATACACAGATTTATTTGTTTATAGTATTCCATTTCATGTCTATGTATGAGGACAAATAGAATCTTGCATCACCGCTTTATGCGATTCTGTGTTGTGATTCTTACTGCGATAGAGTCGTCATCATCATTATGGTATGCTACATTATAATAAATGATATATCTTGGCGATGTATCACCTTTTTTATCTCTCCAGCCATTACCAAAATCCTCTAACACTTCTGTATAATAGTTGGCAACACAAGTGCGAAATCTTTTTTTAGAATCTATGCTTTGATTCTGAATATTACTAATATGTGAAGTAAGTTTGGCTATAACTTTTGACTGTGTATCCTGCCATAAATTTATAAATTTTTCTTCTGCTTGTTTGCCATATTTTCTACCTTCTTCTTGAGCTCGCATTTTTGCGTGGAATGCAAAGCTTGCTTGAGTAATTTGCTGATATACTTCTGGGGTATCACATAGTGGTGGATCTCTTTTTACTTGCAGTTGTGCCTGTCTCATTTCTTTGTGGAATGACTCATAATCTCTATTAGATTGATGGATACTTTCTGCTACTATACCAATAGTTGGTTTCATATTTTTACATGAAATACGATAAACAACACTGTAAATTGGCGATATATCACCTTTTTTATCTCTCCAGCCATTACCAAAATCTTCTAACACTTCTGTATAATAGTTAGCTGCACAAGTACGCACTTGCCTATCATTACTCAGAGCATATTCTCTGATATTACTCACATGTGAAGTAAGCTTTGGCAACACGATATTACGTGTTTCTTTCCAAAGATTCATAAAATTATTACCTGCTTTATTTCCCCGTGCAATGCTTTCCTCTTGTGCACGAACTTTTGCATGAAATTGCAAACTAGCAGCAGCAAGACTACGTGTTATTGTCATATTATTGCAATTTGGAGCTATTGTGCATTGATTGTTATTAGTAACATTATTATTTTTTATTCTTGTAGATTCATTTTGCTGCAAGATATTAGAATTTAAAGTGTTACTTTGTGGATTTTTATTATGTTGTGTCCTGTTGTCTGTATATTGGTGCTGCTGTAATGATTGTACGTGTTTTTGACTATTGTTATTTTTGTATTTATTAGTGTCATTTTTATCATTTTTGGTATATTTTTGTGTGGATTCTATAGATTTCATGTGAGAATCTGAAGATGAACCTTTGATTTGTGCAAGGTGCTGTGAATCATCATGCCTATCATGTAATTTATTGTGTTTAGTCTCAATAGCTGAAGATTTGTTATTTGTTGATTGTGAAGTAATATTTTGAATATTTTGTGTTACATACTGTTTTGTAGTATTACTTTGTGATATTGTATCATTGTGTTGTGTAAGTACAGATTGGTTATCTGTTTTTGTAGCATTTGGAGTATGAACTGGGTGTTTGGCAATTGTAGTGTTAGAATCTGTTTTTTTAATTGGTGTATGTGTTGTGCTAGATTTTTCTTTTTGCGATGATGTGGCAACGTGACTTGGTTGTGATTGCGATATGAGATTATTTTTTGCGATTTGGTTTTGTGGTATGATGTTTTTTGTAGAGTTGGCATGTGATTGTGAAGATTGCTTAATAAGACTGTTTTGGTCTTTTGTTTTAGTCTGTTGATGATATTCATTAGAATCTAAAGAGGAATGTTGTTGCACCATAAGATTTGATGTTGTCATGGAGTCTAGACTATGTGAATCTGATTCGTTTTTTTTATCTTGTGCTTCATGTAGTAGTTGTTTTTCTGCATCATTATTATCATTAATTTTGTATTCTATGTTGTTCTCATTTTGTGTCGAATTATGAAGTTTTTTTTGATATGGACTTACTGTATCTTGTGTTTGTGTTGAATAGTGAGAGCAACGCATAACAAGCAATGCTATCATAATCAATACTACTCCTAGAATGATCCCAACAACTTTCTTATTCATGCCAGCTCCTTACACAACAGAGAAAACTGAATACAACATAACAATCTAATTATACAAAAAAATATATTCCTTTTTATAAAAATTATATATTTTTTTGATTATGCTAGAAAATATTAATTTGCGATAGATTGTTTTCTCTGTTTAGAGCTTAAACCAAGAATGATAAAAATTATAATACTTAACTGTATTCAAAATAAATTGAAAGCCAATATGAGGAAGTCATATTATCCAAGTGTGTTAAACTTAGACAATAATCAAATTATTAAGGTTGCTATGAATTAAAATCCTGCACCCTTAAGTTGCGATACCCATGCATTCAATCGATCTTCTGTTTTATCATCTGCATTTGCTTCATCAATTGCAAGTCCGATAAATTTTCCATTTTCAACACCTTTTGAGCTGTCAAATTCATAGCCATCAGTAGATGTTTCTCCTACAATTTTTGCACCCTTTGCTACATTTTTAAGATGATAGAGTGCATCGCAAAAAGTATCGCTATAGCTATCTGCATCACCAAGTGCCAATAATGCCACGGTTTTGCCACTAAAATCTGTATTTTCTAAAGATTCTGCATAGCTTTCCCAGTCACTTTGTAAATCACCATCACCCCATGTAGAACTTGCAAGAATAATTCTGTCAAATTTTGCAATATCTTCAGGCGAAGCGTTAGCAACATCAATCAATTCAGCTCCACCTAATTTTCCTGCTAACCTTTCACATACATCAGTTGTTGTTCCGTTATCACTTCCAACAAATATTCCGATACTCATTGTAATTCCTTAAATTTAATTAAATTCACAAACCAAATATCTTTAGTTTGTCAAGTTAAAAGGATACTATATTTTACTTAACTTATCCTTATATTTTTGCTATACTTCATAATATTTTATTGAGATGAGGAAAAAATGGAATCAAAAATTATCACATATCCCTTATTATTTACACCGGGACCAACTCCAACACCAGAATATATTCGTCAGGCTATGGCACAGCCAACTTTGCATCATAGAACAGCGGAGTTTGAAATGATTTTTGCAAATGCAAGAAAAAATTTACAGAAAATGTTGAATATGTCAGAGATTCTAATGTTAGCAAGTAGCGGGACGGGTGCCATGGAGGCATGTATTGTTGCATTTTCATCACATACTATATTGAGTATTAATAGCGGAAAATTTGGTGAGAGATTTACAGCAATTGGGAAAGCTCTCAATAGAAAGGTTGTTGAAATATCTCATGAATGGGACACTCCTGCTCATGTTGCTGAAGTGGAAAAAGCACTTGAATCTCATAGTGGTATTGAGTGCATTTGTTTGCAAATCTGTGAATCAGCAGGAGGGTTAAGCCAACCTTATAAAGAAATTGCAAAAATTGTAAAACAACATAATCCCAATATCTTTGTAATAGCAGATGGCATCACGGCAATAGGTGTGGAAGATATTGATACAACGTATATTGATGCTTTGATTGGTGGTAGTCAAAAGGCTTTTATGTTGCCACCAGGGCTTGCTATGATTGGTTTAAGCCAGCAAGCAAGTAATCACATAGAATCTCATAGCAATGGATATTATTTTAATCTGGGAAAAGAGTTAAAGAATCAACGTAAAAATACTACTGCTTATACTGCAGCGACGTCTATTATCATAGGTTTGCAAGCATATTTTGATATGCTAGATGAAAAAGGTTTTACTCATAATGATATATATCAATATAATACTACAATAGCATGTGCAACAAGAAAAGCATTGCAAGCAATTGGATTGCAAATTTATCCGAAAAACCCAGCAAATAGTATGAGTGTTGTCGTATCAAAATATGCAAAAGATATTATCAAGATACTCAAGACACACTATAATATCACTATTGCAAATGGGCAAGATAGGTTGAAAGATAAAATTTTTAGAATTAATCACATGGGATATATACCTTTGCATGAGCTTTCTTTTGTGCTTAATGCTATCGAACTTGCCCTACAAACTCTTGGTATCCGTCAATTTAATGCAGAAGCAAATCGTATATTTTTTCAGAATCTCAGACTTTGAGGTACTGCATAATAATTGAATATTTGCAACATACGCTGCATCATGTGATAATTAATACTTGTGGCTTTTATAATGATATGTTTAGCATAAAAATCTCTATTTATTAACTCCACATCAGAACACTTTCTTTCTATAAAATCCTTAACCACAAAGAATGATAGATTTTATACACACTACGTAACACCAATTTAGTGTTCCATATTTTACGTTTTTAACATAATTGTGTATATTCGCATGCAATCTTCATTGTGTTTTATCGAGGAGTCAGATTTACAGGGGGGGAGGGGTATAAGATATAGTAAGCTACGCTTTGATTGCAAACATACAGTCAATTTTTATTAGGTAGACAATAAAAACGAATATATCAAAAAGCTATTCAAGTCATAATCCTTATTATAGAGTATTCACCTTAATAATTTTACAGGCTTCAAGTATGCCACAAACTTATGCATGCAATACATGTGGAGAGATGTGCAAATATCTTATAGAATCTTCATAAGAACTTATATTACTTTAATAACGTTTTAATAATATTCCTTTTTCATATTTGTTAGATGCATTTATGCCTCAAGATTCCATATAAGTTTTTTTGAAATCATATCTTATGTTTAATGATATAAATAAGCAACTGGGCTGGAAATGCTTGGCATAGTGGGGGGGGGGGGGGTACTATTTACTTCCTTGCTGATATCACTTTTACCTAAAGACAAGACTACAAAATTATCAAGATTGCCAAAGATTGTAAAAATTGCTAAACAAATATACTATTTTCTTGTAGAATTAAAAAAAGAACACAATGAGATTCAAGTTCTAAAAGTCTAAATAAAATTTTTGCGAAAGATGCACTACAAAAGCCATGGTGATTGGAATCCTATATCAAGAAATGTTCATATACGGGGATATGTGCCAATACCTAGAGTATCCAAATGTTATATAATTGGATTTCGTGATGTTATAAAAACAATAAACAAAAGAAAACATTTCCTTTCACATTTTCTCAATATCATGCTATAACCATGCGAGTATCAAACTTAAAATATCTCTATGCGTATTATTTGTAGAAGTAATGATAATATTTATCATCGTTTTAGCCTTGTGTTTTTGTCTAGTCAAACTTCTCCTGCATTATATTGTTTCATAGAGAAATGGAAAAACTTCTAACACAGAATCTGTATAGTTATGTATAAAATCAAAGTGAGGGGTAAGTGGAGGAAATAGCGTGTGGGTGGGAGTTTGTTAAGGATTTTATGAAATCAAAGTGTAAT
>CASFZH010000017.1 GCA_949299115.1 uncultured Helicobacter sp.
GGATAAAAGCTATAATTGAGAATCTATGATTCCATAAGAATAGCCAACATTTAAGATATTTTAGGTTTAAACATCAATATGACTAGATTTGAGATTCTACACTAACAACGTACCACCATGCACTATCAAGCTTTAATCAAAACATGATTGATTCTCTGTTTATTATCACTGTATTTTTGAATAAAATATGCAATTTACATGTATCTACAGAAGAAATCCTCATTTCATAAGCAATAGATGGGTTGCTTACTGCCACTTTAATAGTTTGAATTTCTGAAAACTCAAATTTGTTGCAACCACAAATCAAGTTTAACCTTGTATTGTACTTTTTAAGATATAGAGTTTAGTGGCAAATCTGGTTATAAAATTATAACAGGATTAAAAGATATATTTGAAGCAGAAAGCGTAACCTAAAAGACTTTCGTGTCAGCCAACATTAATCAGCTTTTAGTTAAGATTTTATATTTATTCTAAATGAGGGCTGTACATTGCAGAATCATATTTGTATTGCAATGTATTAATTATAACTATTCATTGCATTCTTATCATATTTATTGGCATTATCTATCCTTTTTATAGAAAGTCTTTTACAACGATTCCAAGCTGCACCCCACGAATTTCTTTTAGCATAAGCTCTTCATAAATAGCATTCGCTCCATTTACTAAATCTGTGCTACTTACACCATGTAGAATTGATATGCGAGCTTCCAAAAAAGCGGTAAGTTTATCACAAAATTTTAGTAATTCGCCACAAATTGGCATAGATTCATTGTGATTGTGAAACATAAAAAGCTCATTACTATCTTTTGCAAATACTACGGAGTTAGCTTGTTTATAACGATTGCAAAATTCATTTTCAGTCCAATAGATTATATCATCTCTAATAAACTGTGGTAATTTATTCAGAATTTGAGATTCCATCTCTTCTTTTTCAATAATCTTAATAAACTCATCAAGCCCTATCACCGAACGTTTAATGGGTGAAATAATATCTCTTGTGAGAATTTCTGGTAAATCATGGAATAATCCTCCAAAAAAATGATGAATTTGCATAGATTCGCACGCACCTACATCAAAGCTCAATAAATACCCGCATATAGCGACCATAAGCATATGTCCTAGAACAGAAGTTTGTGGGATTCTGGGTGTTTTACTCCATCTTTTTTGGAATCGTAGTTCCGCGAACATGTGTGCGATTTCTCGTATATCTTTATGTAAAATAAGCTCCTTCATGCCAACTATATTATAGAAGCTCTCATTTTGGGAATCTATAATTTTTTTGATATTTTCAACATCATAAAGGTTTGGATTAAAATGATAAATAATGTCAAATTCCCATTTTGATGCATAAAAGTGTGCAGCTTGTAAAATTTTAGTCTCAAGAGAATCGGGCTTTTGTATTAGGTATTCTTTCATAGATTGAAAAAAAGCGAATCCATGCAATTCTTCTTGTAATTGTGAATAAACAAACTCTGCTAACTCCCTGCCCCGTGCAGCTTTGAGTTTATGAAAAACAGGTGGTTTAATGTCTGTCAAAACAATTCTTTCAAAAAACTCAAAGAGGAATTGTTGTATAAGCTTTGTGAAATCAATATTGTGTCCAATATTTTCCTCATATTTTGCAAAGATATAAGCTAAAATGATTTTATGTGCTTGTTTATCAATTTCGACAAATTCAAGTGGTGTAGCTTTATCATTCCAACGTCTAATAGAAGCAGCTATAAATAATCGCTCTAAAAGCTGTTTATTCAAAGAAGATATATTGTGTAGTGGAGATGTCATTATAGCCCTTAGAATCGTAATCTATAGATAATCTCGCAATGTTTGTGTAGTAAAATCTGGATAATCCATAATAGATAACGGAATCTGTGCGGCTAATTTTTTCTCTGCATTAAACACAATGGGAAAAAGATAGTTGACTTCAGAATATTCTAGGGGGCTATTGAGGTCAAGTGGGCAATAAACAAAAAGTTGACTTTTTGGTGTGATATGTAAAATCAAGGTAATATATTCTGGTATTGTAAAAGAATAATCCCGTAATTTGTAAGGATTTACAAGAGTCAAAAACATACTATTATCGGCACTATCCGTTGATGTAAACTGCTTTGATGATGTGGCATCTGTATGAGAATGTGATGTTATTTTTTCTAATTGAGCAAGATTAGAGGTAAATTCGGCTTTATCTTGTTTAGCAAAATCTTTATTATTTGCCATATCAAAGAAGTCTCTATTGAGACGTTGCGGATAGATATGTGTTTTTGTCTGTGTTGTGGTAAGATATTTTGATAGAATCTCTGTTTTTTCTTTTTGCTCATGCAACACAGCTTCGTTGAGTGAATCTTGAGATAGCACATGAGCATTTGCTTTTTGGTTGTATTTTTTAATGGCTTCGTCATTACTATAATTTGCAAAGAGACTTTTTTTACTCAATAAATTCAACCCTTTAACATGTGATAAGATTCCATTCACGTGATTACTGTTGTTTGACATATTAAGACAAAAAAGTTTAGCAAAAGTTGTATCGATTCTCTCTAAGATAATCTCACTATTATCTTGACAGATAATTTTATGTGCATTATTAATACTTGATTTTAGTAAATATTTATTTTTCATGTTATTCCAATTCTTGAGTATTTCAAAACATGACATAAGCAAATTTTATGCCTTAACACAAATACAATACAATAATAAAAGTGAAAAGTTTGAATAAAATGCAATCCATTGTATTACGATTCAATTTATTATATTATAATTTTTATCAATTTTATTTTATATTTTTTAAGGTTATAATTTATGAAAAAAAATACTAAAAAAGTTGCATTATTAATGAGTGGTGGAGTAGATAGTTCGTATTCTGCTTATTTATTGCAACAACAAGGATATGAGGTTTTAGGAATCTATCTGAAACTACATGATAAAGAAGCAAAACATGAGGTTTTTATACGAAATTGTCAAAAAGTCTGTAATTTTTTAGGATTACAATTCCAAATCATTGAAGCAAAAAAGGAATTTAAACAAGCTGTATACGATGAATTTGTAGAATCATATAAACGTGGTGAAACGCCAAATCCATGTGCTTTATGTAATCCATTAATGAAGTTTGGATTAGCCCTTGATAAAGCATTAGAATATGGTTGTGAGCATATTGCTACTGGACATTATGCAAGGATTGCAGAAATAGATGGCGTAAAATATATTCAAGAGGCGAGAGACAAGACGAAAGACCAAAGCTATTTTCTTTATGCTTTATCACAAGATGCTATTAATCGCCTTATTTTTCCGTTAGGTGATATGTTAAAAGAAGAGGTAAAACCAAAGGCTTTTGCCGCATTACCAATACTTGGAGACTTAGAATCTTATAAAGAATCTCAAGAAATCTGCTTTGTAGAAACAAATTATATTGATATTTTAAAAAAACATACAGAAGTCAATCAGAAAGGATATGTGCGGGATTTGCAAGGTAATATTATAGGTGAACACAAAGGATATATGCAATATACAATTGGAAAACGTAGGGGCTTTAATGTAAGAGGTGCACATGAACCACATTTTGTATTAAAAATTAATCCACAAAATAATGAAATTATTGTTGGTAAAAAAGAGGATTTAAAAACTTTTTCTGTAACTGCTATTAATAAATCCCTACCCGCCTATTTCAATGGTGGTACTTATAAAGCGAAAGTTCGCTATCGAAGTATCCCAAGCGATGCTCACATTGCTATTGAAAATGATAGAATTATCGCTTCTTTGCAAGAGCCTATATATGGAGTCGCAAAGGGTCAAGCATTAGTGGTTTATCAAGATGATATAGTACTTGGTGGTGGTGTTATTATTGCATAATATACAATACATCAATACATCTCGTATTAGCAGTCAATATTTCATCATTACCAAAGTCACAATAACATTTTCATACCCAACATAATTATATTTTAAGAAATTACAGTATATAAATGTATGTGATAATCCATATAATACTAATGTTTTATAGTCAATAAAAAATCACAGAATTATAATTACTTAATATATAAAATGAATTTTTAGTATATTTATAGATAACATAAATTCTTTGACAATATTTTTTGATATAATGCTTGGATTTTTTATTTTTTATAAAGGATTAGCATGACACATGCAGTTATACGCAAAAATTTTGTTTTAGCACTTGCTTTAGCACTAACTGTTGGGCATCCGTTAGCTGCATTAGCAGAAGATGCAAATACCACACAGAATACACAAGACACACTAAGCACAAATCAATCTGTATCGCAAATAGAATCAAACATGGCAAATAGATTCTATTTTGCAGTTGGCATAGGATTAGGCTGGGGTGGTCCTGGCACAAATCCCAATCAGTTGTTTGGCTTTGTTCCTCTTACACTTAGCTTTGGTTGGTCATGGATGTTTAACCAATATTTTGGTATCCGTCCTTATGTGAGCGGTGATATACGATTAGGAGCTGTATTCCCTCAAAATGGCTCTGATGATATTGGATTATTTGGGAGCGGTAGTGGCAGTTTTAACATTGATGCTCTTGCAAATTTCTATGTTAATAAAACGAGGACATTTCATGCTGGAGGTGTGATTGGCTTAGGAATCAGTGGAGGTGGAGGTGGATTCATAGACGCTGAAGACGATTTCAATTCTAATGTTGGTGGCAATAATGTCAATGCTGGGGGTGGGCTTGGTTCATTTGGAAATTTCCATATTAATGTTGGGTTAAAAGCAATATGGAAAAGAAAGCATGGTGTTGAGCTTATAGCTAGGATTCCTATGATAACATGGGGATCTGGATTTGGTGCAGATGCAAATGTAAATAGTGGAGGAGCAAATGCCAGTGTAACACAAAATACCCCCTATGCTAATGGTATAAGTGTAATACTTACATATTCTCGTTCTCTGTAAAAGCAGCATAACTGTAATAATTGTGTTTAGTAAAAGCTTGGAGTGAAGTTATTGCTTTACTGATATTTTTGCAATGATATGGAAGGTGCTTTGAGCCTGATATTATATTGTATGCTCAAAGCATTGGGCAGTCTAATTATTCCTTTATAGTTTATTAAGGCTTTCATTTCTATTTTTATAGATAATTATTAGATTTATAACGTTATGTACTGAGAATTTAGTTTATATGGCTTTATTCGATTACTATTGAGATGTATATTTTAATTTAGCTATGCAGGGCGGGGCTTCTTGTATTCTTGTAAGGCTGGGTGTCTGTGATTGCAATATCGCTAATTTATATATTCATATTCTAAATATTTATGAAATCTGCGTAAAGTCGTATTGTAGTGCAATATTTAGACAATTTTTGACATCTCAATCTAGCGTTATGCAACATGGGAGATTAGAATCTCTGTGTAGATAGATTGAGGGGCTATTTGTAAAAGCCTAATCTAGGATATAAGATTCTAAAATGCTTAAGTGTCCGAGTCATACTATAGCATTACTGTTATTTATTTTATATGCTGCTTTTGACTACAATGCAAGAATATCATAAAGAATCTATAAAGAATAGAGAGATTAGAAGTACGCCATAAATTCTTAGTTTTATACAAGTCTGATAGGAAAAATTGGATTTTAACAATATCGTGTAACCAAACAAAAGCTTTGCATTACCAATGCTTACTCACATTAAATAGTACAAGAGAATCCGTATTTGACATCTTTATTCATTTTGAATATTTAAGCAAAAATTTTAGACATTTTACAGTTATACCTCAAATACCAATAGAGAATTAGAATCTATTCTTGCAATGATTGCGTGTAGCAACACTATATTGTTTGTCGATTCAAAGAATAGACAAATGTTGGATTGTCATGATTTTTTACTATTTTCTAATCTTTATTGTCTTATTTTTGTTACATTATTTTCTCTAGAGACAAATACAAAAGAAGATTCTAGGAGTCTATTCTCGATTGACAAATTATTAATTTCATGTTGTTGTGAAAGACAGATTTATAAAGATTGTCCAATTCAAATTTTAATTTGTAACTTTACTCAATAGCAAAATTACAATAGAATGGCATTGTGGAATTTATACAGTAATTTTCAAGATTTATACCAAGTTTTATAATAGCAATCATTATACATAGAACAAAAATACTCTCATTTTGTAGATATGAATGGTATTAATTTTGTGAATGTATTGTTCCGTCGATACATTATGTGATAGCAATCTATTGACACGATTATATTGCATACAAATACATGGTAAAAGCAGTCCGCTAAAATGGTAGTAACAGGTGTTATTATTTTATAATGCAATATTACATTATATATACATATCAATATAACTCTGTATATGAAAGAGAAGAGGTCTATTAGAATCTCTATAATAACAAGTAGTGTTTTTATAATAATAAGAAAAGAAATTGTAGAATATCTAAAACTTTGTTATATAGACTATAGCAAACTGGATATTGGGTTTATGACTGGGTATTATCTTTATTTTTATTAAAATCTTTTCTCAATTCTTTTATTCGTGCTGCCTTGCCTTTTCTGCCACGTAAATAATACAATTTTGCACGTCGCACATCTCCTCTTCTTAAGACTTCTATTTTTTCTAAACTATCACTATAAAGTGGGAATATTTTTTCTACTCCGATATTATTAGCCCCAATCTTTCTTACGGTGAATGTCCTATCTACGCCATTTCCGCGAATAGCAATGCAAACACCTTCAAAATTTTGGATTCTGCTTTTATCGCCTTCTTTGATTTTAATACCAAGTCTTAATGTATCTCCAGCTCTAAATGACGGAACATTTTTTCCTTCAATTTGTGATTTTTCAAAGCTTTCAATGTATCTATTTTTCATAATGTCCTCGCTCATCATCTAAAGTAAATCAGGTCTAAAATATTGTGTTTTCATTTTAGCCATTTTTGTTTTTAAGTCCGCTATTATAGCGTGATTTCCATTTAAATATTCTGAAGTTGGTGCTAAAAAGGTAAATTCTTTATTGAATTGTTGAGATTTTGTAAAATTTGGTGCTTCAAGTAATTGGGATTCAAAGCTTTCTCCTTGCAATGAATCAGTATTGCCTAAAACATCTTTAATATGACGTGCAATGGAATCTGCAAGACACAAGGCACTTAGCTCACCGCCACTTATTATAAAATCACCAATGCTAAAAACTTCTGTGCCATAAACTTCTATAATACGTTCATCAAACCCTTCATATCTTCCACATACAAAGCTAATATGGCTATACGCACTTAATCGTTTAGAATCTTTTTGACTAAATCTTGCACCACAAGGGCTAAGAAAGATGATTCGAGAATCTTGCACTTTTTGTAATGCACGGTGCAAAACAAAAGGGTTTAATAACATGCCCGCACTCCCACCAATTAAGGGACCATCCACCTTTTTATGCGTATCTTGAGAAAAATCGCGAATGTTTATGCACTCAATGCTAATGATACCTTTTTGTATGGCATTATACATAATGCCTGCATGAAAATAGGGATAAATCAACTGTGGAAAAATTGTTAAAAAACTAAATTTCACAATACACTCACATTTCTTTTATTATTCAATGGGTCTTATTTAGAATCTTGAGCTAAAAAATCATTTTCATATATTCGTAATATAGCCAAAAATAATGCGGTAATAGCAGGACCGATAATAATCCCCCAAAATCCAAATGCACCGATTCCAGCTAAAATGGCAAAGAATATAACAAATTCACTGATTTGCAATGGTTTTTCCAAAACTCTGCGATTCACAATGCCAATCAACCATGGTTTCACAATGTTATCAATGACAAATCCGATAAAAATAGCACTGTATAAAGCTAAAATTATGGCGTGTTGTGATTCTCCTTGATACCATAGAATCAAACAGATTGGCAACCAAACAATGACTGCCCCAATAATTGGAATCATTGAGCAAATGCCATATATAATACCTAATAAGATTCCATTAAAACCAAAAAAATATACAATAATGCCAAATGCTGTACCTTGCAATACAACATTGAAAAAAGTCGAAAGGAATACAATCCTTAAAGTTCCACTGACTTCTGTGGCTACTTGGTAGATTTGTTGTTCTTGAAATGGCAATAATCTTTTAATATAATTAAAAAAGTTTTGCCCCCAACAGAAAAATACAAAGAGAAAAACAATAATAACAAATCCATCTATAAAAAATTTTAATCCATTTTCACCAATAGTGCTCGTTATCTTAAGAAGATAGCTAGAAATCGAACTAAATGAAACCTCATTTAGCATTGATGATAAATGATCTTGGACAAAAGGTAAATGAGAAATTTTGCTATTAATCCATGCTTTACCCATGTCAAAATATGTGCGTAATGTATCCAATCGCAATGTTCTTAAGCCTGTAAAAGCACGATATAATACAAATAATAAGGGGATAAAAAGTAGGGTAATCATGAGCAATATCGTTACGATTGAAACAACAATATTGTTTTTGCAATATTGTTGCAAATATACTTTTATCCAAAATGTCCCTACACACAGTAAAAAAGCTATAAGCATATTAAACAAATAAGCATGATACAATATGAAAACTGCATAAAAAACTAGTATAAAAATAATTCCAAAAAAAATCTTGCTTTGCAATGTTGTATCCTCAATAATTCTTATAAAAACATGACTACATTATAGCACATTTTAAATCATTATAAAATTAAGCAATCACATAGTTTATATAGATAACAAAGCAACAACAATACACAATGATTCTATATTCTTAGATATTTCGCTTCGCTCAATATGACTAGAATCTAAGGTAATAACATTATCCAAAATTGCAAAGATTCTGTGTTATCTTTAAAGATTCTCTATTGTTGTTAAGGATTGTGATTACTAGAGATTCTAATTATATAAAAACCTAGATTCCATTATGTTTGAGCCTAAGCAAAATATCTAATGAATGAAGTGAAATATCTTGCGATAGATAGATTGCAGATTCTATAAACTTTACCATAGAATCTAAATCGCAAGATTCTATCACATTTGTAAAACCCAGCTTAGATTGTAAAAAATTAGATTTTAACTTAGAATTTAAAACTTTTACAGATTCTATAAAAACACAGAATCTACAAATGTTTTAACATCTACCAACTTAGATCTAACACCCTAGATTCTATACACATCGCAAAATGCCCAAAAATCACATATACACCTTGCTACCACAAGCACCAAAGTGCTATGTATTACTAGTCATACTCCTTAGTGCCTGTGTGCCAAAAAATTTTTACAATCTCTTTACATCTAGGCGATTCGCAAGAGCATATAAACACACATCAGTGGCACAGACTTCCATAACCCTGCCTTGCTTTATTTGCCCACACAAGCAAGGGAATTTCACACACAAAACAAACTTGTTAAAACCCAATAGGCATGATTTCTGCACAAATGCTGTATTTAAAATCTATGGTAAATCTCTAGGGACATTAGGTGGTGGGATAACATTCTAAGGTAACACAAGAGGATAAAAGAGATTTGTATCAAGTAGAACAATGTACAATACAAAGCTACGACACTCTCGCATAAATAATACAGAATCCATCAAGACACTTATATTATACTCACAAGATGGATAAGAAAGTGGGGACAATATAAAGTCCATATGGCTATCATACTGTGATTATGTGAAATCTTAAAATTTATTGGCTTTTATAAAGATAAAGCAAATATGCAATAGATTACAACTAGCATGTGATACTAAATGTGCTACCAAAAGATTATATGAAATATGTGATGTGGGATTTGGAATAGCATTTTGAAAAAATAGAGCTTACCATATCAAATACAAAGTAATAGTATGTTGACAGCACGTTAGGGAAATCACAAATCCAATTTATACTCTTGCACTATTCATAGCATAGACACTCTTGATATGCAATACAAATACCAATTATTGCACCATTTTTACCTTATTAATTGCTCAAACCCAAATTGTCCAAATTATTAGATATAATTCATTCTTTTTTGGTATACGATGATGATAGCTATTTCGTGTAATATTAGAAGATACGGAGATACTTGTATGGAAATCGCTTTATTACTTTTATTTATTGTTGTTGCACCCTTTTTTCTTTTTAAAATGCTAAAAGATATGAAGGGTGCGATTATTTTTAGGAGCATATTTTTTATCTCTATAATCCTAGCGTATGGGCAGTTTATTGTTGTAACCTATGAGTTATTTTCTGCAAAATATGGCTCGGGTATTATCCTTGGGCTTTCTATGTTTGGTATCCCTATCATCATGGTTATTGGGGCATTGGTTGGCGGGATATTGCAAGGATTTGTGGCACTAGCAAGGCGAAAAGACTGCTTCACTCCTCTGCAAGATATGCTACTTGTCGCAGTGTCTTCACAAAGCCTTTTTGTGTATTTTAGGCGTCCTTATGAAAAAAATATATATAGAATCTTGCTTAATACTTCGGTGCTAGATTCAGAGACAAAAACACAGAGCCTTGAGCGGTATTATTGTTTGCAATATAAATCCCAAACGACACAAGATACGCAAGATAATACTCTTCAAAAATCTAAAGAGACAGAGAAAAGCACAACCCAAATATTTCAAAACCTCTTAGAATCCCAAGATTCACAAAACAATACAGAATCTGAAAAGCTACTCCAAAATGTCCCAAACCACACCAATGTTTCTACATCTAATCCACCCATAACCGACCAAACCTCTGATACAAAACTTAGTTGGATAGCTTACAAAAGTAATGAATCGTTGTTAAGCCCATATCATAAAAAACATATCGCTAAGCTATATGCTCTCTATAAGGTTGAAGTATCTCGCACATCTGCTAATGCGTCTCACTGCACTCCACTTGTGAATCTAAACCCACATAACCAAGAGCTTTTTACATTTCTCAAAGATACACAAAATCTGCCTATAAATATTGCTCAAAGAGATACCACCTGCAAGGACGAATACGCACAAGATTCACAAAATCATAATAATGCTCAAAAAATAGAGTCTCAAACACAAGAGCATTACACAAAAACAATGACAAAGCCTCAAGGCGATGAAAGTATCGATAGTAAGTTTCTTTTGCCTTCGTATTCCCAAATGTATTCTCACACTCAAAGCTTCCAAGAAGGCTATGCCATAAGCCATACCTTACAGTCTTCTCAAAATGAGCAGAGTTTTAAGCGTGGAATGATACTGCTATGTGTGGTTGTGATACTAACCATAGCCATAGTAATGGGGTACAAATGGTATAGATTCTCACCGCTTAATCCTCATAGCTTACTTAATGCCATACAAGACAATCAAACACAAAAAGCCCTTGCTCTTATCCAAGAGAGTCCGCACAAAGATGAGGCTTTAGCCTATCTCATCAAGTTTGGTAATCCTGCTAAATATCAGCTTAGCAAAGCATTGCTTAAAGCTGGAGCTAATCCTAATGCACGATCCCCGGAATATTCACAGCCACTCCTTATGGTGGCTGCTGATGATTGTGATATTAGGATTGCTTCACTACTCTTAGAGTATGGGGCGAATACGACGGTGGTTGATAAATCTGGTGAAGATGTGCTTTTTGCTATCCGATGTCGTAACAGTGAAAGTGCTAAAGAATTAATTAGCTTATTACTCCAATATGGAGCTAACCCTCAGAGAAAAACAAAAGAAGGTTACACTGCCCTTTTAAAGAGTTTAATGCGTAGTAGTGATACAGTGGCACAAGCTCTTATTTATGCTGGCTCTGATGTGAATGCGGTTTATACGCGGGATAATGGTAAGACAACTACACCGCTCCATATCGCAGCACTGAATAATAATAAGGAAACAGTGAGGCTTTTGATACAAAAAGGGGCAACATTTGATGTGAATGATACCACATTGCTCTTTAATGCCTTGCGTAATAACAATGAGAGAGGAAGCGAAGATGAAAAAGAAGGCAAGGGGGCAGAGATTCTCAAACTTCTCTTAGAGCTAGGTATCAAGCCAAATAAACACAAGGCACAAGGCACATATCCCATCCATGAAGCACTGTATCCTGCACAGATTACAGCTCTTGTGCGATATGGAGCAGATATAAACGCACGAAATGCTGAAGGCAACACACCGCTACTGGAAGTGGTAAAGCACAATGGCTATATGCCTAGAATTCTTTGGTTTTTAGAATCTGGTGCGGATATACATAGCGTGGATACACAAGGACAAAGTGCCTTAGAGCTTATTGCCGCTCTTATACAAGAATATGAACAGGGGAAGCTCTATGCTGATACTAAAGTTATACAGAGAATTCAAGAAATTTTGCAAAAACATTCACAAGGGCTTAACACAGAAAAAGAGTCAAAATTATGAGCAATGATACAAGATTCTAAAACCTATATTTCAGATGTTTTGATTAGCGCCTTAATATGACTAAATCTGGAATCTATTATAAAGATTTTCTTTTTGATTCTATAAACATAGTGATTCTCAAGACTTTTTTGTTGTGAATCTATTGTAACGTAAATTTAAGAAATTCTCTACATTACACGAATGCTACTTTATTCTTCATCAAAACAATATTGTTCAAAGCTTGATTGCAAAATAGTAGCATTTTGTTTTTCTTCAAATTCTAAAACTTCCTTAGCACAAAGATTCTCACCACGAAGTCTTGTATTGGTAACATGCAGCTTTTTATCTCCGTGCCAAATATACATAAGTATATATCCAAAAGGATTGTCTTTTGTAGAATTTGCCTTAAATGCCTTATTGGTCTTTGGTAGCTCCTTATGCCAGACATTATCTGCTGAACTATTTTTTATATTCGCATTTACATAAGCATGATAAGCATTTTCG
This sequence comes from uncultured Helicobacter sp., assembly GCA_949299115.1. Taxonomy (GTDB): domain Bacteria; phylum Campylobacterota; class Campylobacteria; order Campylobacterales; family Helicobacteraceae; genus Helicobacter_A. The sequence continues at coordinate 12,784 of CASFZH010000017.1, forward strand.
ATGCTTTGATGAGGAAAGGTATATATATCATATTCCCCTGTTGTCTTAAAATGTTGTTTTAGAAAATTCTTTTTTTGTGCTGCCGAAGATAGCTGTTCTTTGTAAAGTGTCTCAAAAACACGTAGTCTTGCTGCTTCAATCGGAGCAAGCTCTGTGTCTGCATAACAATAAATCGTTATACTTACCATTACGACAAAACGGCATATTACACTCTTTATATCCACAATATTTCCTTTGTTGCATAGATTCTGCATTATAGCAAACTTGTTTGAGAATCTTAGTTATGTAATTATAAACTCATACATAATGAAATCAGCCAAGTTAACATTTTATTTACTATTTGAAAGTAGGATAGAATATCCCCTAACATTATAGCAAGGAGCTTGTATGCAAGAGTTAACAAAAGATACGTATTTTGAATGTATTAAAAAAGGTGCAGTTATTGTAGAGATTGGTGCAGATTGGTGTCCAGATTGCAAACGTATTGAGCCAATTATGGAGGCTTTACAAAACGAATACAAAGACACAATACAATTCTTTAGTGTAAATTTCAGCAATGAGGAAGAATTAAAAGATACACTTAACATTCGACGTATTCCCACTCTCATTTTTTATAAAGATGGCAATGAAGTCGGGGAGCGGCTAATAGAGCCAAGCAATCGCGCTATGATTGAAGATGCTTTACGACAAATTGTATAATCACATCAGATAAAGATTTCAGGAAACAAATAATTAAATCGTTAATACACTATTTGTTTTGCCCAATATGTAAGAGAGCCGCGATTTAAAAATATAATTCATAATATGTTAAAAAAATCGTACATTATTTGGCATATCTATGCTTTGCATTTCTTCGATATCCTTATACCAAGCTATCATTCTTGTATCACTGTTTGTAGTATCATATAAAGCTTTTGTTGCTTTTTTGTTCCACATGCTGTCAATAAGTTTATTACGTAATGCTCTAGTTGGAATATACCAATATTTTTTCTTTATTGCTTTCTTATGTTTTTCATATTCCTCTCTATATGCTTTGGCTTGCAGGGATTGCGTATTCCAAATAAATGACTGCTGCAAGGTTTTCACAAGATTCATATCATAGAATCTTGCAAAAAAACTCATCATTGATTCATAATCCCTTTGTGTTGGGATATAGGACCAATATAATGCAAGCAACATAAAAATATCAACAACATGTTCTTTTGCTTGAGAGTCAAGCACAACTGCTCCAATATTTGGGAATCCTTTGCCACAATCTTCTGTTTTAGGATAAAATTTTTGCCCTCTTATAGCACTAAATAAAATACAATTTGTCATCTTATAGATATTGTGAATATGTAGAGAAATATCATGTAAAACAATAATGGCATTATTTTTTAAAAAGGGTAATACCATAAGATAATCAAGCAATTCCCCAGGGTTAGCATGCACAGTATCAATGAGGCACATATCAATTTCACCACCGATTTCATCAAGAAAATCTGATGCTAACCCATTAGTATAGAGTCGCCATTTATCTGTTAAATCGGTAGCATAGTGGTCGACTACCCATCCTACTTTTTTATCTTTATCATTATAACAATGTGTAGTATAATCGATTGAATAAACAATCGCGTCTTTATTATCCTTTATAGCATTCAACAAAACTACCGAAGAACCACCATGACATACACCAAGTTCTAAGATTTTTTTTGGCTTACTTTTTCTCACAATGCCATTGACAAATTTTCTTTGTTCTTCTGTCATTAGATTGTATGCAAAAACATGGGGATTTATTGTTTGCAAATATTCATTCTCAAAATGCTCTATGTCATGCAACATGATTATCTCCTAATAAATAATAATGTTACATAATATCAAAAAAAAAAAAAACAAATTACTATTTTTATTTATAAAAATCAATTTCTGTTTCTTATCGCATACAATTCTTATAGGCGATTCAATGCAATACAAAAAAGAGATAATGCATCTGCTATGAAAGATACTTATAAAATAATAAAAATTGTATTTATTTCATGGCTTTGGACAATAAAAATTTACTCCTGCAATATTTTTTATTACGATTTCATTATTTTGGAGCATATTAGCCAATACTGCAAGGCTTTGTTGTGTCAAAAGATTTTTAGAATCTAAATGACTAAGCGGTCTTCTTTGTAGTAATGTTATAATCTCATCTTGATTGAGATTTTGTTTTGTTATTTGTGTTGTATCGTTTTTACGAGTTGCAATGCAGACATTCATGCCCTCAAATATCTCACTTAATTCATAAAGTTTTTGATTGCTGATAGGATACACTTTATAGGCACTTGGTCGGTCTATGGTAGATAAATCAATGCGTTTAAGATTAGGAATAGAATGCAAAAATGCTGCCGTTTGCTTATTGGATTCCCTATCGTCATTAATATCTTTCACAATGAGTACTTCGGCAATTAAATCACCCTTAAAATCTTTTGCAAATGCTTTAATACCATTTTTGATACAATCTAAATTTAGATTTTTACTTGGTTTATCTACCTTTTTAAAGTTTTGTAAAACGGCAGAATCAAGAGAAAACTTTACAATGTCAAAATGTTGCAAGGCTTCTTTACATTCCAAAAATTTTGACCCATTACTTAAAATGAGTGTTTTGATATGCGGATATTGTTTTAGAATCTTTTTTGATTCTAAAATGAGATCTTCTAAGAAAGGATAAAGTGTCGGTTCACCATTAGCAGTAAAAGTCAAGACATCAATATTGCTCTGTTTTTGAAGATGATGGGCAATAGAATCTACAATAGTTTGCACAGGAATAACTGTAATTTGGTAATCTACAGGCTTATTGGCACGTAATTCACAATACACGCAATCAAAGTTACACTGCTTTTTGTTTGGGCTTACATCAACTCCCAAGCTTATTCCAAAACGACGTGATATAATTGGACCAAAAACGACTTGCATTGTCTTCCTTAAAAAATAATGAATAAAATATAAATTTATATTGTAACACAGATTTGACTATAAAGATTCTATAGCATTTTAGATTATATTATCCTACGACTAGTTATCACAAATAACAATATTAATTGTATTGTGTTTAAGTATTTACAGATTAAGTCGATATGTAAAACATTACATACTTTAGTCATAAAGTGTAATAAATTTGAAAAATAAAGGATATGCAAATGACAAAAAAGATTATGAGTTCTGCTGTCTTGGCTGGTATTTTAGTGAGTGGTGCAAATGCAATTGAAGTTACTCCTTTTGGACAAGTTGGAATAATTGGTAATATTGGCTTTGGCGATGGTAATACAGTGGGAAATAGTACAGTATCTGGCTATTTGGGGGTAAGCGGACATGTGGGTCTTGATTTAAACATTTCTGGATTTAAAATTGGTGCTGGACTTATGGCAGGTTACGCACCTCTTACATTTGGTACGAATGGTAGCTTTGCCAATAATGCCTTTGTAGGCAGACATGGTGCTCTTTATTCAAGACCATGGGTTGAATTATCAGACCTTTATCTTGGATTCCAAGGTGCGGGATTAGATTTTGCAATAGGACGTTATAATGCAAGCAGAATACTTGCTACTGCTGATTGGATTGGCGGACACAATCAAGGTTTCGCATTAAGTTACCAGTCTCCATATTTTGGGCTATGGGCAACTTGGGTAAATGACTGGTTACAAACTGGTTATAATGCAAGTGCAAGTCTAAAAGGCGACGGACGTTATGGTATGGATTTATCTGGTGTTGGTAGATTTAGCTCTGATTGGGACGATTTTAATATAAGAAATGAGCTATTTGCACTAGGTCTTGATTTTAAGATTGGTAGTTATGTAAGCATTAGCCCTTATGCACAATATTGGTTAAGAGATTGGACTAGCGATGTGCTACAAGTTGGTGGACGTGTTATACTAGATTTTGATTGGGGTGCAGTCAAATCAACAACAACAGGGCGCTTTTTATGGTCTCATCTCACAGATACAGGTATAAACGGCTTTATGTGGCAAGCTGACCAAGAATTTTTATTCTTTAACTTACTTAAAATCGGTGGTGGTTATTTAAGTATTGGTAATGTTGGATTAAACAGCACAACGCTTGTTGATAGGACAAGATTCTATGGACAATACTTGTATCCTTATGGTTATAATGGCGTAGGTCTTGCAAATCGTGGCTATCTCAATGGTGGCGTTGATACGTGGTATGTATTTGCTGGGTTAAAATACAATGATATGCTAGATTTCGATGTGCTTTATGCTGATGGAGATTATAAAGAATTTTCTGCAATCATAAATTACAATATTTTGCAATATGGTAATCTTAAGTGGTCTGTTGGTGGTGGTTATGTTACCAATGGATTTGGCAATGCACACAGTGGGATAGCATTTACAAAATTGAAATTTTAATCCCACATAGATTCAAATCTTGATACAATATTCATACCAATAGCATGGATATTGTATATCGTTGCTAAAGTGATGAGTTTTCTACTATCTTAAAGCCTTTTAAGGCTTTAGAGTAATAATATGCAATACTTAAACTTCTTAGATTCCATGAGATATTCCAAGAATACGGATACATAAACTATGCTATTGTTAGCTAGATTTTCATAGCCCTTTTAGTAGATTTAAGTAATTTATGAATTGTTTGATTATGAATATGAAAGGCAATTAACATTATGTATAGTCTTGTTCTAATGAGTATAGATACCCCGACAATACTTGGAATCTATAAAACCCACAAGTCTCATAACAATAACAAATTATTACTATCTGTCTGTATAAACGGAAAAGTCAGTCAAACATTACCACTTCTGTTTTCAGCACTCTTTGCTACTAATCGAATACATACTGCAACATATATTCACTATCTGTATTATAAGTATATAGTGCCGTTACCTCTGTCTATTTCTCATGACATTGCCTCTATAGAATCATGGGGGGCTTATGATTGCAGTTTGCAAAATTGTCTTATATCATGTGATTGGATAACATCGCATGATATAAATACAGAATCTTTGTTGCAAAATTATAATTCTAATACACATTTTACACAACAAGATTCTGAATTACCTATTTTCTTGAATCCACATCACACTTCTATGCAATATGTGAATAATGATCTTATAATACCGCTTCCATGCACATTGCAAGAGGCATTATGCTTACTAACATGTGTGCACGAAATTGATGGAATCTATTATCTACGTGGAGTTGGCAGCTTAAGTGCCATTAAATTAACTCATGTATTTTTACATAGCATTGCATTAAGTAATGCTATACCACTTTATGCTACTAATAGCTTTTATTGTAACCAAAATAATGAAATTAAAGCATTTGGCAACATGTCTTTTTTTTATGATAATACACGGAATATACGAGAGCCATTAACAGATTCTAATTTGAATGATTGCATTACACTAGCAAGAAGCATTGCTCCAAGCAAACATTTGTATCTACCTTATATCCTGCGACCTCAAGATTTTAATGAATCTTGCACGCCCCTTTATATGACGCCAGCTCTGTAGCTAATAGAATCAAAATGGTATTGCTGACAATACAATCACTTGTAATAATAGTCTTATTATATTTCTTGTATTGTTTATTATAAGGATATGCCCCCATGCTTTGTAATTTACAACTCTATCAATTATCTCAATATTGTTTATGCATGATTAATTGCAAATTATTGAGATTGGAATATAAAATCTATTAGGGTATTTTAGGATAAAGATTACAAGATGCTTCTAATATGGCATTGGCATGCACAATATCCTGTGTAATCTGTTGTTTTAGTAATGCTAAATTGGTAAATTTTTGGTTATTACGTAGTCTTTCTACAAAAAAGATTTCTATCATTTCATTTTTATGCACTTGCAAAGGAAAATTGTCAATAATATGTGTTTCAATACAAAATCTATTATCTGTACTTAGGCGATTCCCAATAAATGATACACTTTTATAAATACGATTATTGTAAAGCGTAAAAGTAGCATATACACCATGTTTTGGGGTAAGATATAAGATATTTTTAATATTTATGGTAGGATAGAGAGCTTTCCTGCCAAGCCCTTGTCCATTTATTACTCTGCCTTTTATAGAATAAAACCTGCAAAGCATTGCATTGGCACTCACTATATCTCCATATTTGATTAGCTCCTTTATAATACTAGTGTGGATTGGTGTGCCATTGTGTTTTTGAGATTCTAATTCGAGAATCTCTACATTATGCTTACCCATACTTTCAAGCAAAATCTGCATATCAGATACGCTATTCATGCGATTTTTACCAAAGCAAAAATCGTAGCCCACAATGATTTTGTTAAGATGAGGTACAATAAAGAAAAGAAGTTTTAAAAACTCTAAAGAATCCCATGACTTAATAGATTCAAAACGGAGTCGATAAAATGGCATGGTGGTATATTTTTCTCTTTGTGATGGTGGTGTTACAAATGGTGGTTTTATTGAGGCAATACTTAAGGCACAGCCATCATTACCAAGTAATCCAAGTAATTTTAAATGTGCCTTATGCATACCGTCAAATTTACCAATGGCAATAGCAGTATAAGGAAGCTTAGAATTGGCAAAAGATAAAAAACTCTTCATTACCCATTTTTCCTTTCAAAAATGATTTTTCTATAAAAATAACTTTTGCACCATAGGTATGCAATACATGTATAAAATTTTTAAGAGTTTTTTGTATAATTTTGGAATCTAAAACAACACCTCTCTTATTACGTCTAGCTTTTATTCCAACTTCAAACTGTGGTTTAAAAAGTAAAAGCATACAATCACTTAACAGAAGCAATGATGACAAAATATGTGTTAATGATATGAAACTGACATCGCATACCAAACAATCAAATAATTTAAATTTACCATATTTTGTTGTAGAAGACATTATGCAACATTCTCCATGTGGCTGTGGTATCCCAACACTATGATTGTTTGTATATGGCGTGAGAGATTTTGCTCGTTCTAAAATATGCGTTGCATATAGTGATTGTTTTTTTGCAAAATCTCTAATATCAAGATTCTCAATCGATATAACACGTTTATGCTGTTGCAATAGAGAATCAAGCTGCAATGTCCCAACATCTTGTGCCACGACCAAATGAGCCTTAAGAGTTAGTAATATTTGAGTAAAACCACCAGCACTAGCCCCAACATCAAGCACAATACCATTATAGATTTTTTGCTGTAAATAGTTTTTAATATATGCAATTTGTTTACTATTTGGTAAAGATGTGTAGTCTTTATGCAAAGATTCTAAAGTATTTATTATATCGCATTGAGTGTTCTGTATTAATTCAAGAGTTTGTTCCATTAACTGATGGCTTTTAAAAAAATTATGAAGTTTTAATGCTGCTCGACTGCAGTATATTTTAGAATCTATAAATAAATCTTGCTTTATTGTTATGGTATCACTATGACATACTTGTAGCGAGGGTTTTGACACAATAACATTATTAACGGCAACCTGTCCTTGTTTAATCAAATCAAGAGCTTTTTGTCTAGAAATATCGCAATATGTTTGTGCTACAAAAACATCAAGACGCATTTTATGTCTCTATCTCAAGAATTTCTGCATCTTGTATATCTTGAAAATCATAATTTGATGTTATATATTGACTATACCAATCAAGCATAAAGTGGCTTAAAACAAGCATTTGCCAAACTGTTATAAATACATTAAGAAACGGAATGTAAAGTGGGATAAAAATTGCGATATTGATGAATATTAACGGTATTTTATTGTGACGTAACAGCATATCATAATCTTGTTTTTGCATAATATTGAGAGCTATTTCATGGTTAAGATTGATTGAAAAAAAACGAAAATACAAGAAGACACTTATTAGCACTCCAATGAAACCAAGTCCTATAAATGAAAGGCAATAGCATATCAAAGAAAGTGCAAGAAATTTAGATAGTGTTGTTATAAATAAAATACTTGAAGATTGTAAAGATTCTATGAAATTTGGTTGATTGGTTGCGATATGAGAAAAATAAGTTTTATGCACAAATGATACAACAAAAGGAGAAATAAAGCTATTCATAAGTATCATACATATTCCAGCAATAATCACACCATAGAGAAGCATCGTGATACAAGCAAAAATTATGAGAATAAAATAAGAAAATTGATTGAGGATTCCATTACCATAAGAATATTGCACCCAAATATTAGGAAATTGCTGCAAAAATATATCAAAATGTTGTATTCCAACAATTAAAAATACAAACCAAATTACCAACATAATAGCAACTGGCATAATACTGAGGAGCAATATTCTATAATGTCGCATACTTTGTAATGCTCGAACGAAATATTGCAAAAAAAAGAAATTTGATTGCAAGATAACCCTCCAATTATTGATTATAGTTTTTATGTTTTATTAGCAATTGAGTGAATTAAAAATATTTAAAAATTAAAGAGTCTCATAGAAACTTTTAAAGAAAATTTACATTAATTTACATTAATTAAGGTATCATTATATCTTATTTTATCAAAAATTGTAAAGTAATTAAGGAGTAGTGATGAAAAAAATCACATGTAAGTATATTGCCCCAATTACACTAGGATTAAGCTTATGCCTACCTATATATGCAAAAACAATTGTGAGTGTTGATGGGGTTGAGGTTTCAGATTCTATCTTTGTAGCTTTGAAACAACAAAATCCTAATTTTAATTACGATACGTTGCCTGAAGCACAAAAAACACAAATTTTAGATGAAATTATTACTGGAGTAGTAGCAGCAAATGCTGCAAAAAAAGAGGGGCTAGATAAAACAGAAGAATATAAAATGGCTACTATTCAATTACTCTCTAGTATATGGCTTAAACGTCAAGTTGACAGTCTTTCTAAGACAGTAAATGTAAGTGTAGCAGAAGCACAAACTTTTTATAATAATAATAAACAAATGTTCGTTACTCAAAATGCTGAATTGCGTCATATTGTTGTTCAGCAAGAGGACCAAGCAAAGAATCTGATCGCTGAAATTGGCAAAGTCCCAAAAACAAAAACTGAAGATAAAGTGGCTGAATTAGCAACTAAATTTTCCATAGATACCACATCAAAAGCAAACGGTGGGTTGTTATCACCATTACCAATTAACAATAATCCTGCAATACCTCCAGAATTTGCACAAGAAGTGTTAAAAATGACTCCTGGAACATATACAAAGACACCAATAAAAACACGTTATGGGTATCATATTATTTACTTAAAAAAACTTGACAAACCTGTAACACAGACTTTTGACCAAGTAAAAAATCAGCTTGTTGAACTATTAAAACAACAAAAAATGGAAGGCATCATTCAAGAAAAAATTAAGAAAATGCGCGATAATTCAAAGATTGTTTATGGAGCGAAATAATTTACCAATGTCTTAAAATTAAATTTGCAAATTAATCGCTTGATTGCAGATTTGGGTGAAGTTTATAATAAAGATTTCTTTTTATTATAAGTAAATATTTATTTTGTTGATTATGCAATCTTTAATATTGAGTACAGAAAGTTCTATAGTGTCTACAATTTCTTAATGTTAAATTAAGTTAATTTTAGATACGATTTCATTTTTTAAAATCTTTTTGCGGAAGTGGCGAAACTGGCAGACGCACTAGACTTAGGATCTAGCGCCGCAAGGCATGGAGGTTCAAGTCCTCTCTTCCGCACCAGATTTTTAGCTTTTTTTCATATTTTTATGTTATAATTGAGTTCTTTTGCGGGAATAGCTCAGTGGTAGAGCACAACCTTGCCAAGGTTGGGGCCGCGGGTTCGATCCCCGTTTCCCGCTCCATGTTTTATCCGTATGCCCAGGTGGTGGAAATGGTAGACACAAGGGACTTAAAATCCCTCGGACATAGTCCGTACCGGTTCAAGTCCGGTCTTGGGCACCACCAAAATTAAGGCGACATAGCCAAGTGGTAAGGCATGAGCCTGCAAAGCTTTGATTCCTCGGTTCGAATCCGAGTGTCGCCTCCATTCGAGAGATGGCTGAGTGGTCGAAAGCGGCGGTCTTGAAAACCGTTGAGGCAAAACCTCCGGGGGTTCGAATCCCTCTCTCTCGGCCATAACATTGGTATGTTGCATTGTTACTTCTAATCTATTTGAAAATACTATAGACTTTCACTAATACCAAATCAGTATTACAATTTATTAACATAGGCATGAACTTTTGTGTTGTATTGTAAATATTGTTGCAAACAATGTTTTATAGATAAGACATTCAGTGTTTATGTTGTGATTACAAGCTTACACTTTGGGTGATATATTTTGGTTAATTGTAATAGCCACTGTAATCCATGCTTTCACATCATTATAAAAATTAGTCTGTTATAGGATTAAATAAGAGAGAATTGTATCGCTATCATTTATGCTAGTTATATGCTCTACTTTTTAATTCTCTTTTTTATTATTATTGCACTGCTTAGTAATTCTTTATAATACATCTTTACATGATATGATGCAATCCTGCATGTAATCATTATAAATATTTCTTTTCATATATACAATCATAATTTTACTTTCACGATGTCATACTCCATATCGATACTATCTATTACATAACAACATAAAAAGCATATACTATCACATACATAAATAATGCTTCTGTTGTATTGTGGTGCAGAATCAAATTGCTTTTTATGTCGCAAAGTAATCTACATAATCTGCAAATACACATAAGATTGAGTGTTGTTTGTTTCATGTCGATTCTAAGAGCTAGAGAGAAGAATAAGATTCTACCTTGCTATTTTGCGTCTATGATATATCATGAAATTATAATGAAATAATTTGGCTGCTTCAAATTCTATAATACGATACAGAAAGATTGAATTTGATTCGCAAGATGCAAAAACCCTATGTCACTTGAAACCAAAATCTTTATGATGAGATGAGGGTATGATGCTTGTAGATTAGAAATGATGTAAAGAGGTACTTGATTGAATACGTTCTATTCTTTGTTCTTCTTGTTTTTTATACAGTGAGGCACATTCTTTAGCAAGTTCGCGTATCTTTAAAATATAATCTTGTCTTTGTGCGACAGAAATCGCACGTCTCGCATCAAGCACATTAAAAAAATGGCTTGACAACATTGTATAGTCATAGGCTGGTAGTGGTAAATTAGCTTGTAGGCAACGCTTTGCTTCATTTTGCATATGTGTGAAACTTTCAAAAAGGAAATGTGTATCAGCAACTTCAAAATTATATTTAGAAAATTCATATTCTCCTTGTAAATGCACGTCAGCATAACACATATTTTCATTCCATGCAATATCATATACCGATTCTATACCCTGAATATACATGGCTAATCGCTCTACACCATAGGTAATCTCTACACTAATGCTCTCACATGGAATACCGCCAACTTGTTGAAAATAAGTAAATTGCGTAATCTCCATACCATCAAGCCACACTTCCCATCCAAGTCCCCAAGCCCCAAGTGTTGGAGATTCCCAATTATCTTCAACAAAGCGAATGTCGTGAGAATAAATATCCAACCCCAAAGCCTCAAGACTTTGTAAATATAAATCCTGAATATGGGAAGGTGATGGCTTAATTAATACTTGAAATTGGTAATAGCTACCTAATCTATTAGGATTTTCCCCATATCTGCCATCTGTTGGACGACGTGAAGGGGCAACATAGGCAACTGCCCATGGTGTTTTATCAAGACTTCTAAGTAAAGTAGCAGGGTGGAATGTCCCTGCTCCAGCAGGAATATCATAAGGTTGCAAAAGTACACAACCTTTTGTGTTATTAAAAGACACATTTGCCCAAAAGGTTTGTAATTTCAATAAAATATCTGAAAAAGTAAGCATATAAAGCCTTTAATCAACATATAGCGTTATTGTAATGCAAACATGTTATTTTTACAGTGTGCAATATTAAGTTATGGAAAAAATTGCGAATCACAAAGATTTCATGAGATACGCAATATATGATTCAAGCATTTTTAAGTTGCAACATAGTAAAATAAATCCCAAGTTTGTCTAAAAAGTTTATCAAATATTTTGCATTAAGGGTAAATATGGAACAGCAATTAATGTCTCTTGCTATTCAAACATACAAAATCACTTTATTTTTATCGTTGCCCGTATTGCTTGTAGCCTTGATTATGGGGCTTTTAATCAGTATTTTTCAAGCTACAACACAAATTAACGAAATGACATTAGCATTTGTTCCAAAAATTTTGGCAGTTGTGGCAATGGTGATTTTTACTATGCCTTGGATGCTTAATATGCTTATGGACTTCACAAAAATGGTGATTGATATGATACCTAAGATTATTTCTTAAGTTTGATTCTAAAAGTTACAATGTATAATGCAAGAAGTAATTATTGATTTTCAAAAATATTCAAGTCTTAAGATTGGTTCAAAGATACATGTAAAAATTTTAGAAGTGATGGATTTTAACGGACATTTTGTGCAATATGACAAAGGGTTGGGTAATGACATCTCGTATCAGAAAGAGCAAGATTTTCACACATCATGTTCTCATAGAGAAAATAATAATTCACATATAACGTCAATCCCAAGTCATTCCAAACCCGTTATTTTTTATAATCAAACTATTCATTTTCCACATATTGTTGAATCTTTAGAAACTTCACATGTGTGTTGTGATGCACAGCAATTACGTATTATAGGAAGAGCTAATAATCTACTAGTATCCCCAAATGCAAAAAATCTAGCATTATTTGGAGAAAGCTTGAATTATATTTCCATATTACCAGATTGCATTGAAATGGGAGCTAGTGTAACAAGTCTGCAAGCTTTTTTATTTTTTAAACAACACAATATCATGGGACTTGAGTTTTTAAAGAATCTACCCGGCAATATTGGTGCATTATGCAATATGAATGCAGGTATGAAAGAGTATGAAATGAAGCAAAGCATACAGAGCATCAATATTAATGGAGTATGGGTAGACATTGAGAAGGCAAGTCTACATTATCGTGGTCGAGATTCAAATGGAGTTATTTTTGCAGTACGATTCCATAAAAAAATAGGTTTTAGAGATGAATTGCTAAAAGTTTTTTCACAAATGAGGAAAAATCACCCAAAAAATCCAAGCTGTGGAAGTTGCTTTAAGAATCCACCAAATGATTATGCAGGGAGATTACTGGAAAAAGTGGGCATGAAAGGATACAGCAGGAATGGTGTCGGCTTTAGCAAAGAGCATGCAAATTTTTTGGTAAATCTTAATCACGCAAGTTTTGATGATGCATTATATGTGATTCATATTGCAAAAAAAAAGGTATATGAGGAATGTGGTATTCAATTAGAGTGTGAGGTAAAAATATGCGATTAGAGATTCTTGATGAACATCATTTTTTAGAATCTCCGCTTTTTACACATTCATGGGATCTCTTTAAGCAAGAGCAAAGCAGTATAATATCTACACGAAATATAACTCCTATATCACAATTTGCTGATTCTATACGCAAAGTCGATACATGCCATGACAGACTCTATTATCAACATGTCCCTACACAAGATGTATCCCAAGCAATACAAAGTAACAAGGGTGATATGAAATATTGCGAATTAAACATATTTTTATGTCATATTGGTAATACTATACTACAACAATATGGTACACAAGATAGTAAGGTGGCTTGTTTATTTCTCGAGCTACTCATTGTGGATAGCAATACGATGCGTCATATTAATAAGGAATATAGACAAAAAAATTATGCTACTGATGTATTAAGTTTTCCGCTTGAAATCCTTGCTATTCATGAAGAGCAATGTTTAGGCAGCATTGTTCTTAATATTCATAAAGTCATAAATAAGGCAAATTTCTATAATCATAATGTTTATGCAGAAATTACATTACTTTTTATTCATGCTTTTTTACACATACTTGGTTTTAACCATGAATGTGACAATGGTGAACACAGAGAGGCGGAAAAGATGATTGTAGAGCTTTTTTGTTTACCGCAAAGCCTCATCATACGGAATGAATAAGCTACCTCCAATCTAAGATAATGCAATTATCGTAGTAACTAAATGGATAATATCGTATCTGCACAATAATCTAATGTATAGAATATATGAAATGTACTATTTAAAAAGTATAATTGAGATTTGATATATAGAGATTCTATACATACCTATCAGAATAACACACAAGGATACATTCTATCTATTGACTATGAATTAAGAATCTACAAATTTTACAAGCCGCTGTGTCTATACTATTAGAGCCTTATTGATTTAATGATAGAAGGCTAAGATTCTGAACAACAAAAGCTCAAAGGATTATGTATTATTGAATTCTTATGCTTTTTTAATTCTTATAATAATCATTGGCTTTTGTGGATTAAGAAGAAAATAACTTGATATAATCTTGTATACACTTAAGTAAATAATATATTTATTGCTTTTGATTCTGCTAGAATTGATTGAATCCTAGCAGAATCTTATTTAACCTTCATGCAATAGATAAAGACTGTTGGTAAATCAAAATGACATTAGAGATTGATAAAGTTTTGCATGATTTGAAAGCCAACATTATGACTTCGCTCTGGGTGTGCTTGTATGCCCAATATATTATCCTTGCAAACGATACTAGGAAAGGATACTCCATATTCGCATGTAGCCAAAATGTTACGCTCATCACATACAGCATGATAACTATGTACGAAATATAAAAAAAAATCATCACTAATATTGGTAAAAAGGGAATGTGTGCATCTTTTAAAATTTTTATTCCACCCAATATGTGGTATTTTTAAATGATTAGAATATTGCTTATCAGATGTTGTTCTGTATCTATATTGATTGGTTTGTATCTCTGGAAAATTTTGGTCATTTGTATTATGAGATTTTGCAGCATATTCTTCCCCGAATCTGACAATATTGCCATGTATCAGCCCCAATCCTTTATGGATACCAAATTCATGACTTATTTCAAAAAGAAGCTGCATACCAAGACAAATACCCAATACATAGCGACCACTGCTTGCAAAATCATGAATAGCCACATCAAGATTTTTTGCCTTAAGGTTTTCAATCGCACTACCAAATGCTCCCACACCCGGCAATAGCAATTTATCGCATTGCTGTATTTCATCTGCTTGAGAAACTCTAAGAATCACAGAATGCTGTGTTATATATGTTAAACACCGTATTACGTTTGTTATATTGCCAACACCATAATCAACAACACCAATTTTCAATGTTATCTATCCTCTTCAATAATATATGGCGTACCCTCTACTTTTCCTTCACCTATCAATGCACGGGTAACTTCTTGCACTTCTTTTGTATCAAAATTCTTTGCTTTATAATCTTTATTGTAGATTTTTTTGAGCATAGCAATTTTTTCAGAATCTGTTTTTAACTGTTTTGCTGAATGATAAATTTCGGCTGCTTTTTTTGCTGCTTCTTCACCCATCATGCCAACTGGTATCATTTTCACATCACCTTCTTCTAACCTTTTTTCAATATTATTCAATTCAACTTGACAATGAGGACATAATGGATCTGAAATAATATAAAACACTTTTTTATGATTCTTTCCCTTTAATTCAATGATATAGTCTTTTGGTAAAGACGCAATCGCAGCTTTTACTGCACTCTGTGTTTTAAAGGTCATATTAAAGTTATTTACAGAAGCTATTTCATTAATAATAGTAGTTCTATCTTTTTCACTTGAGGTAAAAAATGTGCTTAATGGAATAATAATAGTTTCTTGCTTATTGGTGATTACGGATACCTTAAAGCCACTTGCCTCATCTTTAAGCACCACAAACTTAAGATTTGGGTCTTGAGATAGCGTCTGTTCTTTTATCATGCTTATTTTCTGTCCTGTTTGTGTAGCAATTAAATCAACTAATTTGTTAGCATAAACAACATTACACAATATGCTAAATAATAAAATTTTAGAAATATTTTTCATAACAACTCCTATTGCAATAAAATCGATTCAAGCGAAATTCTAGCATGTGAAAAATAATGTATATTATGTTGTTTGACATTTTCACAGAATCTTTATGGGATTTTTCACAATCTCTTGCATACAATTCTACTCATACACTAGTTACTATACTTGAAGTACAGTAATTATTTAGAGACGTTTACTAAAATGCTGCATACCAAATTCCTTACCCATTGATATTTGTGAATCTATTTGATTAAGCTTATCCTCTCTAATAAGAGTACGCACAGCAGAATTTGCTACTAAAACTTCAAAATCTGCCATTAACCCATCTTTTGTTGCATCAAGTCTTTGTGTAATGATGCCTTGCAGACAATCTGCAAGATTGCTATGAGCATTTGTGTCTTGTTTGCACATGGCTAATATGCGGGAGATAGCATGAGAACAACTATTAGCATGAAAACTTGAAAACACTAAATGTCCGCTTAAAGCATGACTGATTGCATGTCTTAAGACATTGGAATCTAATATTTCACCTATTAATATAACATCTGGGTCTTGACGTAAACTCGCATTTAAGGCTGCTTCAAAACTCATTGAATCTTTCCCAATTTCACGTTGTGTAATAAGACACTGAATTGGTGTATGCTCATATTCAATTGGATCTTCTATTGTAAGAATGTGTTTGTTACAATGTGTATTAATGTGATGCAGCATTGCTGCTAACGTGGAGCTTTTACCTGCACCAGTAGCACCGCAAACAAGAATTAAACCATGTGGTTGCATGCTCAGTTTTTCTAAAACTTGTGGTGTTTGCAACGTGTGAAATGTTGGAATCTGCGTTTTTAAAATTCTTAATGCAAAACAATGTTGTCTATTTACTCTAAATGCACTAATGCGACATTTAATTGTGCCAATTTTTGTCGTTATACTTGTTTCATCAAGAGCATTTGCAATATCAAGACCGTTTGTCGCCCGAGCCATAAACAGAGAACGCAATTCGTATTTTATTGCATCAATGTCTAGGGAGATAGAATCTTGATAAGGAAAATCATCTTGCGATATATTCTGCGATGAATTGGCAATATCTTGCAAATTTTTATAACTTGGGAGAATTCGTTCCGTGTTTGATACTGATGAGAGACTTTTTTGCATAGCCTGAAATGATTGGTAGGTGTAAATTTCCTTATTGATTCTAAAATATACAGTATCATTAATATGAATATCGCTTACATTATGTTGTGCTGCTTCTTGTAAAATTACCTCAATCATTTTGTATATCCTTTTAAAACATAGCGTCTTGCATATTGCAATGGATGTGTGCTAAGAAGAGTTTGTGAATAAATAGAAATATCCAATAATAGCACTTTTTGCTGATAATTCGGATGTGTATTATCATGGATTTTCTCTTGTGTTATGTGATATTGCCCATGAAAATAGGGGTCAAATTGCACCCTATCTTGCTCACACAGAGACAAATTATGATTTTTTAAACATTGTATCACAATATCTTTAAGACTTTTTGCATAAAGTTGTGATTGTTTTTGAAAATAAAGTCCTAAAGTTATTTCTTTTTTTATTGCAACAAAACGTACAGTATGCAATGCAACAAGGCTAATGCTAAGTGATAAAAGCATGGCATAAAGGCTTACAAAGGCTTTATGTAGATAGGATTTCTTAGCATTAGATAATCTAGATTTAGAATATGTATACCATTGTTTGCATAAGATATGGGTATCACATTCTTTATATATATGATTATAGAAAGAGATTTGCATAGCAACTCTTACATGATTGCTATGTTTAGCAAAGGTGATACTATGCACAAATAATTTGCAGTTGTCATAATTGGATTTCGCTCTCTTCTAAGATAACAAAATCCTGCACACATGTATCAGCACAAAGGTTGTATTCTAAAATAGAAGTAGTTGTATTGCTGGTTTGAAACATCTGTATTTGAGTATCAAATAAATGCACATTCTCTAACAATAGAGATTGATTCAAATAGAGATTTCCATTATGTAGCTCTAAGCTAAATGTGTCAGTTTGTAAAGAAAAATCCATATAATTTTGATTCTTTTGTGCATTGTGAAAGAGATTATTATATCCTTCCCATTGGATTTTATTATGAAAAATTTGTATGGTATCTGGTTTACTGAGGGCTAAGTATTTATTAATAAAAAGTTGTGTTTCAAAAAGACTTGTATGTTTTACCAAGAATTTTTGCAAACTTGTGTCTTGTTGTCGCAATGAAGTTATACTTTTCATGGCACTTATTCCCAATATCCCCATAATGACAAATGCAATGAGAATCTCTAAAAGACTAAGAGTTGATGAATAATTAATATCCGATGTACAATCATACATGCCAAAACCTTAATATCTGCCTCTACATAATAGAATCTTCAAAAATCTTTTTGTATATTACTGCACTCTTGTATTATACTACAACATTACAATATATCCTTGTTTGTTCATCAAGTACCATAATAGCTATGACATTATTATACCTTATGATTTCCTCACTCAAGAGAAGATGTATTGCATTGAGGCAATGTTAGCTTATTCACAAGACTATCGAGTTTATAAAATTAAGATTTGTTTTATTAGATATATTGAATGTACATTCTAAAAGGGCAATGGTTTATATTATATGGATTCTGTTTGCTAAATCTTTAATATTAAATTATTTATTTGCATATCTCTATCATTATAGCTTCTCATTTGTATTGCATTAATTTTTCAAAATTCGTTATACATGTGTTTGCATTCAAGATTGTGTAAGTTATTGGAATACAATATTGACAATGAACTTATTTATGACATTTTTATTATTATTTTCACGCCTTTGAACACTCTTTGTTATACTGTAATTTTCTAGTCTCAATTCTTATAAATCAAATTTACAAATTTTATGGTTATTGTTATGACTTACTTTTATCTTTCTTAGACTGTTGATAATAGAGGTTTTAGCAGATTCCCAGTGTTATTGCAATGGCTCAATCTTGCTATATTGTGCTATTGACAAAATATTCTTGTAGTCTTAGAGCAATTTTTTGTGTGTAGTGATTTGATACAATGTGAAATCATATTATAAATATTGTGAATTTCTATTTTATAATTTTACACTTTTTCCCATTCTGTAACATTATTAGCTTTATCCATAAGAACAATACCTTCTTTCTCCAAATCATTTCGAATTTTATCTGCTTTTGCAAAATCTTTATTTTTCTTAGCTTCTAATCTTGCAGCAATTAAACTTTCTATACGCTCTTTATGGCTACTATCCACACCTAATTGGAAATATTCTATATAGCTCAAAGCCCCTAAGCCTAAAATAGAATCAACAAGCTCTAGGTTTGCTTTTGCTACTGTTTTATAGGCTTTATCTTTTGGATTAGAATCTAAATAATCATTTGTTTGTTTGATACATTCTTCGATAACACTTAATGCTAAAGAGATATTTAAATCATCATACAATGATTCAAAAAGAGCCTTTTTGAAATCATCATTAACTTGTCCTAAGAGTGATTGCATATATTCATCATGTTTAGACGAATCGTGGTATTGACTGCGTATATTGGTGCTAGGCTGAAAATCCAAGCGTTTTTTAAGGCGATATATTTTATCAAGCCTTTTTTTTGATTGCAATAAATCTTCTTCATTAAAATGTAACGGACTGCGATAATGAGTGCTTAATAGATAATTACGTAAAATCTCACCATGATACACCTTTAATGCGTCTTTGACAAAAAAACTATTGCCTAAACTTTTACTCATTTTTTCACCATTAATAGTAACAAAACCATTATGCATCCAATATTTCGCCAATTCTTTTCCTCTTAAACATCGTGTTTGTGATGCCTCATTCTCATGATGAGGAAAAAATAAGTCTTGTCCTCCAGCATGAATATCTATACAAAATTCTTTGTCATGATAAGATAAAACAGAATCTATCATAGCAGAACATTCGATATGCCAACCGGGTCTGCCCTTGCCAAGTATGCTATCATAGCCTACATCATTTTCTCCCTTATAGGCTTTCCATAATACGAAATCTCGTGGATCTTTCTTACCTTCTTCAACCTCTACTCTATGTATAGAATCAGCATCATCAAGATGTCCGCTTAGTGTGCCATATTGTGAATCTTTTGCCACCTCAAGACAAATATCGCCATTAGGCAATGCGTAAGCGATGTTTTTATCAAGTAATTTTTGAATAAAATGGCAAATAGAATCTAAAAATTGTGTTGCTCTTGGTTCTAAACTTGCACGTCTCACATTTAGAGATTCCATATCTTCCAAATATCTTGTGATGTACCGTTGTGCTAATACATCAAGGGGCATATTGCTTTGTTGAGATTTATGAATCAGCTTATCATCAATGTCTGTGAAATTTTTTGCAATAAGTACTCTATATCCACAAGCTTCTAAGAATCTAGCCAATATATCAAAACTTATGGCACTTCTCGCATGTCCTAAATGTGCATCATCATATACCGTTGGACCACAAATATACATACGAATTTCATTAGAATTTATCGGTGTAAGCAAAACTTTTTCTCTTAATCTTGAGTCATAAATTCTCATTGATTTTTCCTTCCTAGAATTTCATATTATAAATATATCATATCTTATTTTGCAATGTAATATATTGATATTTTTTATGTAATAGAGAAATAATGCCTAAAAACCTTGAGTATTAAAAACTCTGCTGACAATAAAACAAGGAGCAAAAAAGCATATCTTTTGTGCTGAATTATAGCTAAAAAATTATGAATCCCAAATTCCTTGATATTAAAAATTAATAGAATAACTCCGCCAAAACTACCTATCAATGCTAATAGACAATAACGCAATTCCCACACAACTCCATTTGTAATGGCAAAATAACGTATACAAAAAATAAAAATAGCAGCTAAAAATGTACTTGTAGCTAATGCTATAAGAGCAATCTTAGCCGCCTTTGCCTGTTTCTTTTTAGAATACAACCACAAAGAAAAGACACGGCTTAATCCAAATGGTAAAAGTCCTAACATATAGCCAATAAATGCAAGAGATACAGCTATAGTATCATCGCGGGTAAAATTTTTACGTTCAAAAAGTAGCCAAATAATCTCATTACTCAACATGATTCCACCAAGTGTACAAATAGCAAGAGAGATACATAAAAACCAAAAAGCATTTTTGAGATGCTTTAGAGCATTATCATCATTTTTTTGTGTAATAGCTTTTGCAATTGTCGGGAATAATGCACTAGAAAGTGCGATAGCAAAGAGGGCTAGTGGTAGTTGAAAAACACGATTAGCGAAATTTAAGGTACTAATCCCACCATCTGAATATGGTAAAAGTGTTACAAGGCTTGAATCTATTATAGCAATAATTTGTGCACTTGATGCTCCAAGCATAGCTGGGAAAAAGGCTTTAAAAAAAATCTTAATATCATGCAAAAGTCGCAAAATAGCATATTTTGCATGTAAATATTTTCTATACATCTTACATAATTTTTGTTGATTCAAAGGTTGTAAGGTTGTGTATTGCGTGGAATCTTGTGTATCAAAAGTCAAAAAATGAATTGATATGCAAGGCATTGGCAAATGAATAAAGAAAAAAGGTATGACCATAAAATTAATTCGTATAGCAACATGTTTTTTCCATTGTCGTATACGTCTATATCCAATGTATTGCAAACGCCATATTTGTGAAGTGTAAAGCGGATAAAAATGAATGAGAATCTGACATACACCACCCAATAAAACCGCATAACTTATAGCATATACCGCATCGAATAAATCTTTATTTGTGAGTGTCTCACAAAATTGATATGGAATCATTGCACATATCATGGCGATATTAAGTAATGCTGTATTATAAGCATTGACCCAAAAAATATTCTTATATTGTAAGAGTGTGCTAAGATATGTTACAATAAAAATTAGCAAAAGATACCAAAAATGGATTCTAACAAGCGGTATAGCAAGCTCCACCCTCTCTCTATCATAGCCCAATGCAAGAAGCTGCGTAACAAACGGCGTACACCACATAATCATAGCGCTAAGCAATACAATAAAAAGAACAAATATCCAAAAAATACTCACACTAAAAGCTCCCTTATTTTTTGCACTAAGAAAAAATGGCAAAAAACTTTGGACAAAAGCTCCCTCACTCACAATACGTCGAAACATATTTGGGAATTTAAAAGCAATAAAAAATATGTCGCTATAAATACTTGTAGCAAGAAGGGCTGCCTGCATAGCATCACGCAAGAATCCAAATATCCGAGAACATAAAATTCCAAAGGCATTGGTAAAGAAAAATTGGATAATCTTGTGTTTTTTCTTTGATGATTTTTTGTGATGCATATTTGCAATATCAGTAGTTTGCAAATCTTTTTGAGACATTTAATACTCTTTAAATCAAAAATATAGTAAAATATTCTTTTGTAGTTAACATAGATAATTGTAACAAACAAATCTTGATTTAAGGGTATGGTCATGACTTTTTTTGCAAAAAAGAAGGTTAAAGGCATAAAGGATTGGGTAAGAGAGTTAACACAAGTTTGCACAGATTCTGATTTAAGCTTTAATGATTGTAATTTTCATGTTATTGCTGTCCATACCATAGCAAAAAATGATGATAAAATACTTGGTCAGACGTTTTTTAAAGACAAATACCATCAAACAAGTGATGAGATTCAACAAATCTTTGATGTTGAAATAACCCCAAAAGAATATGATTTTTCCAAGCTCAATTTTACATTCAGCTATAGACATCTCGAAGCAACATTAATCCTTGAAGAGGGATTTTTAATCGATTCTCGTCCTAATTATCTTATACAATTAGCCGACCATATTATTGGCTTTTTGATTCAAAAAAATATTATTATCACAAATATAGAGGAGATAAAAAAGCGTTTAGAAAAAATCATTGCGGATAACTTTAAACCGCCATGTACGATTATGCAAGAACGAAGATTTACTTTTTTACGTGCAAAAGCGGGCATTAAAAATAAGGGCTTTACCAATCTCTTAGAAGAAAAATGGTGCAAGGAAAATCATAAGCCACCATTCCCAAATGCTTTATATGCTGTGGCACAGGGAGATCATATAGGTTTTTATCTTAAAGAGGTTATACCTACTTCAGGACGCAATTTGCAAGGTGAATTTATTGATATGCGTAGTCTTTATCTCAATACACCAAAAAATAGTAAATCAGAAAGCTCTTCAGATTCTAAAGAATTTGAAACAGGTACATTCCGCTATAAAGCCCCGCCAGAAGCTGGAAATGGAATCAAAAGGTATGAAGAAGGGAATGTTGTAAAATACGAAGCGGATGGACATGGCATTGTAGAGTTTGCAGAAACAGGTTTAAGACTTATTGATATTGGCACATTCCAACAAATTGGTCGAACAAATTGCATATTAGGTGGTGTTAACAAAATGGCGGAGATAGACATTGATTGTCCAGATGCCTCTAAAGATGCAGTGCAAAGTGGGGCTACTATTGAAGCTGAAGTAGTCAATATTAAAGGAACTGTTGGAGAAAAGGTCGTCATTAAGGCAAAAAAGCTTACTATCAATGGACAAACACACCAAAGTGCAATGCTTTATGCAGAAGAGGCAAATATCAATATTCATAAAGGCATACTGTATGCTAATGAAGCTGATATAGACAAATTAGAGGGTGGCAAGGTATATGGTCAAAATATTAACGTACTCGATGCACAAGGAGCAAAGATTGTAGGTAATCGCATTGTCGTCTCCAAACTGCATTCAAATACAAGTATAAAATTTTGCGAAAAGCTACATCTCAAAGCCATACATGGCAATAATAATAAAATAAGTTTTGATATGTTTGCAGATTTTATACAAAGGGAAAGATTGCTTACAATTATAACTCTTGATTCTTTATTGAAAAATAATATTAATGGACGTGTTTCATTTTGTAAAGCTCTCGCAGAAAAATTAAACAAGATAAAACCCATTATTGAAAATCTAAAGCCCGTCATTGAACGAAGTAAAAAAGAAGGCTTTGAGCTTGATGCAGAAACAAAAAAAACATTGAGTTTTTATGTTTTTTTACTGAAGCAGATCAAAGAGCAAAAAGATACCGCTACACAGCTGCAAAAAATGCGAGTTGATAATACACAAAGCGGTAAAGAAATTGAACAAATATTAAGAGAAGCAAAAATTACAACAGAATCTAGCTGGAAAGATAATACCCAAATTATTTTATCACATCAGTTTCCACCATCTACTGATAAAATTTTTGCACAAGATTCAGAAATGTTTGAGATATATATCGATGAGCAAGGTAAGATGCAAAAAATCCAACAATAAATACATCAGTCTTACGGAGGAATTTTTAATAAAATATAATATAGATTGTAATATTAATAATGAATTACTGCTTAACACCTTAAATATAATGAGACAATATTTGAAGTTATAAAGTGGGGGGAATGAAGTATACAATATTATGTTACTTTTTGTAATAAGTTATGAAATAAATATCAAAATTTAAGTATAAGACTTTATGAATAATTTATACAATCAGGATAACACCGCACGTTACCCGAATTTTTCGCTTATATTTGAACGGATAACTCACATAATTGTACCGCGAATACCCACAATATCAGCATAAATATTATGATTCTGTGTTTATTTGTAAAACATGAAAAGTACTAAATATAGTTTTTTCTTTTATGTTAACCTAATGTTAGCTTGTTTTTTTTTTTTTTGATTATAATCAAACTTTATCTTCGTACGTCGACATTAGACATCTTAATTTTACTACAAAGGATACTACGTGCACTTTAATTTTAAACTTGGGACAAAAATAGTTTTTGTAATAACAGCAACGCTATTAGTTTGTATGAGTATACTTGCATTTATTGTTGTGGCTAATGTCAATAAAGAACAGACTGCAGTAACCGAAAAACTTTTATCTGCTATTGCCGATGAAATAAGCGGTATTATTGATCATAATATTAATAGTGCACATGTTTCTCTTGCTAGCGTACAAGAAACCATAGAAGAGATTCTTCGTGATGATAATATAAAACTTCAAGAAATGCGATTAGAGACACAAGTTAAAAATCTACTTGACTCCAATGTTTCTGGGACTTATGGTTATATTTATATCAAAGATGCAAATTATTTTGGAGACAATAATGTCAATCCGAGAAATAGATTAGAAAACGGTGAGTTTATGATTCTAGCACGGGATAATAACCCAGAAACTGTAGGGGGCATACAATTGCTAAATGCTGACATGAGTATAATTAATTTTGGAAGCGTTAAGAAAGCATTAAGCACAGGACGAGAAAGCGTTGGTAATCCAAGGTTTGTTAATGTGGCAAAAGAAGGAGATAAAATGGGCTTTGCTATAAATATTCCGCTTAGGAAAGATGGTAAAGTTATAGGTGTAGCTGGAATCTATATTGATTCAGCCCCAATTGCAAAAATATTACTTAATTCTCGGTTTTCTACCTTTGAGGGAGATTATAGGGCAGTGTTATCTTCAGATGGAATGGTAATTATACATCCACAAGAAAATCTTTTAGGTAAATTATTTAAAGACCTCAATACACATCCAACAGCCATAGCGCTACAAAATGCAATAAGTAGTAACCAAAATGGTGTGTATGAATATTTAAATTACAAAGGTCAAAATATGATGGCACAACTTAAAGCTTTTGAAGTAGGGGTTGATACTGGTGTATTTTGGAGTATTTTGGTTATGGCTCCAAAAGATTCTGTTTATAAAACATTATACAATTTACGTATGATTATTATTGCATCTATATGTGTATCACTATTTGTGGTTATATTAGCAGTATATATATATGTGAAATTTAATATTAGCCAACGTGTAGAGAATATCTCAAATCATCTTTTTGCCTTTTTCCGTTATTTACGTCATGATGACAAATGTCCAGAATCATTAACACCAAAAGCTAATGATGAGTTGGGGGCTATGGTGCAAGCTATCAATGAAAACATCGAACGTACTAAAAATGCTTTGGTGCAAGACGAGGCAACTATTAGTCAAGCTGCACAAACTGCTAAAGAAGTAGAATCAGGAAATCTTGCAGCACGTATTACTCACAATCCAGCCAACCCCCAATTAATAGAGTTAAAAGAAGTATTAAATGCTATGCTAGCAACCTTAGAAGATAAGATAGGAAAAGATCTCAATGAGATATCTAGAGTGTTTAACTCCTATGCACACTTAGACTTTACCACACAAGTCAAAGACGCACAAGGTAGAGTAGAAGTTGTAACCAATACTCTAGGAACTGAAATTAAAAAAATGCTAGAAGCTAGCTCTAACTTTGCCCATGCTCTTTCTAAACAAAGTGAAGAATTAAAAGATTCTATGCAAAAACTCACAGATGGTTCT
>CASFZH010000018.1 GCA_949299115.1 uncultured Helicobacter sp.
TGTTTACTGATATTCATCTTACATGTGTGAAAGACTAGATTTAAAAGCCCATAGCCAATAATGTATGGATATATCCCCAGTAGCACATTATTCTTACAAGACAATAAAAGATAAAATTTCTATAAGAATTAAATATGTATTTTTGTATAAAAATCATTTTATGATTTTTAAGAATCTATTCTTACTAGAATATTTTACCAATGGATATTTTACTAATGATTGAAAGTATTCTAAGATAGAAAGATTGTTGTGAATATACACTCTGCTATGACATTACAATAATCATCTTAATCTTCATCATGATACAAAGCAAAAGAGAATCTGTATCTATATTGTACTTTGATGAAGGAGGGTGTTCTTAATTGGATTCTATTTTTCCTAGTTACACAAAAGGTAAAAATCCAAAATATTTCTACCATTACATTAGCATAATGCCACGACTTTTCTCTATAACACATTACCAATTATAGACAATGTATGTCTGAATCATTAAATCCTAATGCAATGAATTCTAATTTATTGTATCTAAGATGAGACGCAAACACTGCATGCTTGCATTATGTTGCACTAAATTACGCATATTTTGTGATATTGGAATATTATACATATTAGTAGCATTATCATCACGATTTTCGATATTGGCATCATTGCGATTTGATAAAAAATTATGTGAGACAGTAATAGGCATTTTTCCACGTTGTAAAATACAAATAAATACTAATCCAGCCGGGAGATGTAAAAAATTATTACTACTTGTATCTTGTGTAGCTAATCCGCTCGTAGCTATTGCGACATTAGCACCAAACAGATTGATTGCCTTCTTTGCCATAGCTTTCACACATTCTTCCGAATATACACTATATTTTTGCAATAGAGAATCTTTTATACCTAAAATAGTACGTTTTGATTCTATGCTATACGCTGTTATTCCCCCCTTATATACATCACTTGCACCATTAATAGCTGTAAGCATTGAGCTTACAATGCCTCCTGTGCAAGACTCTACCGTGCAGATACTTAAAGATTTCTCACGTAATCTTTGTATGACAGATGTTGCTAAATCTCCTTTTACAAATTTTTTATCAAAAAAATTTGTAAGAAACACGGCAAATTTATCAAGTGCCTTTAAGGTTCCTTGTGCTACAACACCATATTCTTTCAATAATATAATATTATACCATTTAGATAATTCTGGTATAACCAATGTAACACTGCATTCTGTTGCGTGATTGCTAAGAATTTGCATAATACTACTTTGTTCAAATCCTAAGATTTCAAAATACATCTCACTATGTACAATGTCATAAGAATCAACATAGCTATGAATTACATCGTGATTAATATTTTTTTGCATATTATGTAAATAAGAACGTGTTTAAAGTCGTATTTTTTGCAATATAGTAGTGTAATTTTACTATTGGTATAAAAAATTTAGGATTATTATTAATATAGATGTTTGACGTTACTTCAGCATGAGTCGACATAACAAGGTCTCTCACCACATTCTGATGTATCACAATTGAATACATCTCCTCAGTGTCCACACTTATAGAATCCGCAAACAAAAATCCATATTGATTCTCTAATACAATTTTGTTATCAGACTTTAATAAAGAGTTAACACTATTTTTGTAATGTGATGTTTGTAAGGATACAATACTGTTATTTTTTTTCATTCTCTTTTTCATCTTTTTTAGAATCTTTATTTTTCTCTTTATCCTTATTATTTTTTTCATCTTTGAAAATTTTATAATCTTTATTTTTCTTAATGAAACTAGATTGCTGTGAGTATAAATGGACAATATTAGGATCTGCTAACAGGCACACAGAACTTTGGTCTTTATCCTCATAATCAACCTTACTTAACAAGTCTCTAGCAATATTTAATCTTGCACGTTTTTTATCATTAGAATCTACTATCATCCATGGGCTATAGTGTGTATGTGTACGCGAAAACATTTTTTCAAATGCCTCTGTATAATCATCCCATAAATTCAAGGATTTTGCATCAATGGGACTTAGCTTCCACATTCTTAAGGGATCATTTTTTCTTCTTTCAATACGTCTCTTTTGTTCATCTTGTGATACATTGAGGAAATATTTAAAAATTATAGTGCCACTTGCTACCAACATTTGTTCAAGATTGCTTACTTGATAAAGAAATTCTTTATATTCATCTTGCGTACAAAAGCCCATTACTCTTTCTACTCCAGCACGATTATACCAACTTCTATCAAAAAAGACGATTTCACCACCAGAGGGCAAATTAGAAATATAACGTTTGAAATACCATTCTGTTTTTTCTTGTTCTGTTGGTTTATTGAGTGCGACTATACGACAACCACGAGGATTTAAATGAGAAGTTAGGGCTTTAATAGTGCCACCTTTACCAGCACCATCTCTACCTTCCATAATAATGACGATTTTTTGATTTGTCTTCTTTACCCAATTTTGAAATTTTACCAATTCAATCTCTAACTTACGTAATTCTTTTTCATAAAAATCATTCTTGAATAAATGACGATGATTAATGACTTTCTTTTTGCTATACACATCTTCTGGATTCATCGATTCTTCTGGTCTAATGACAATCTGTTTTTTGCTCATACAATCCCCTTTACAAAATAAAATTCTATCAGTATACTCAATATTTCATTAAAAAATACTTATAATGACAGTAAATTATCGTAGTAACTTTCGTTGAAAATATAATTTCAAACATGAGGAAATGAATTGTAATTTTTACTGAATAACGGATTGAAAAATATACAATCTATCATAATCAAAATTTTTCTAAAATTTCTAATTTCGTATAATCCTAATGTTATTATGCTAAATTATATTAGTGTAAAATTAGCATTATAAATACATTGCATTGTAAAACTTTGCAATGAAAAATACTGTATTGTAAAAGATTCTTTTTTATTATACGATATGGGTAGAACAATCCATCGCAATCTGTGTCTTACAGCATCGCGAGAATATGTAGTATTTATGACAATCTACACATGTTAATGAACAAGATATTTTTAGAGTCTTATATTTTAAGTAGTTTGAAGATAGAGATTTAAAACTTCCATTCTTGGAATCTACTCTTGTTGCATACAAAGCCTTAATACTCCATCTTTTTAAGACTCTTGGAATCTAAATTCTAACATTGAAAGCATATTTCTTCTCATTATTCATAGAAAATACCACTATCTGTAGCATTTTCAAAGATACCGTATTCTATTTTACACGATTTTCTAATGTAAGGATCACAATCTCAGAGCTTAAAAATGCACACTATCATGATTGTGGTATCCATCTGGGGCAGGTTTGCTCTACTTACAGGTTTGCTTATTTAATTGTACTCTAGTACCCTGCATTCTACATATTCCCTCCCTTGCTCATCATAGAATCTATCGCTCCCAAGTCCATCTTCTGTGATAAAATACTCAATTTCTGTACCATTCTCTAGACTAAAGCGTACGATGCCACCTATGCTACCAGAGCCGGGCGTGGAGGTTTCTATAAGCACCACATTATCCAATCTATCCAAATACGCAATCTGTGCGATAAGTTTCCCTGTTTGCAAAAACGATTTTCCCTTTTTATCATCATACACCCATAGAGGGTCGCCACTGCTATCGCGTTTCACATCATAAAGCTTAAAATCCTTCACGCCCATACTGCCAAAGGAGATGATGTCACAATCACTCCCCTCTTTAACTTGCAAGGTATAGATTCTACCGCCAAAGCTCCCATTTAAACGCCCAAGCACCTCATCACGTAGCCCATAATCTTTAGCAACTCGCACGGCATAGCTTTTAGAATCTATCTGTGCTTGGCTAAGGCAGAGCGGCTCCTGTGCAGCAAGCCTCAAGAGCCCCACGCATATAACACAAAATACACATACTATCTTTTGCATATCTAGCCTCCTAAGAATCCTCATAGGGCTTGAGCGTGAGATTCACAATCTCACTTGGGGCTAAAAAGCGTATCGCAGGTCCCCAAAATCCAGCACCAGAGCTCACATACAGCTGCGTTTTAGAATCTAGCGTATAAAGTCCATGGACATAATGCTGATCCAACCATACAAAAAATGAAAGTGGGAACACCTGCCCAGCGTGTGTATGCCCACATAGCACAAGATCAAAATCGCTCACATCATTACGTCGCACAAATTTGGGCTGATGGGCGAGCAAAATGCTTGGCTTATCCAAATTGCGTCCTTGCTTGGCAGATTCTATATCCGGTGGATAGCGATTAAAAGTAGTACCTGCCAAATCGCTTACCCCACAGAGATTCACACTCTCTAGCTCAATATTGGCATTATCTAGCACCTTGAGATTAAGGGTTTTAAGAAACTTGAGGATAGAATCTATGCCATGGTAATACTCATGATTCCCACTTACATAATACACACCCTCCTTGCTTTGCAAGTCATTTAAAAGCACCAAATGCTCTCTAACAAAATTAATATCCTCATCGACCAAATCTCCCACAATGACGACTATATCAGCATTTAAAGCATTAATTTTATCCACTATCCCACGCACAAAATCGCTTTGGAGCATTTTGCCAATATGCACATCGCTAATCATCGCTATACGTACTTCACGTACTAAGCCCTTGATTTTTACCTCTACATCGCGTACTTTAGGGATACTAAGTGCACCCCTCACGCTTTTAAAACTAAAGAGAAAAAAGAGTGCGATGATGCCTAAATCAAACATAATCTTTAAAAACCGCCGCCGATTAGAATCTAACACAGAATGCACCTTAGATTCTATACTAGAATCTAGCCTAGTTTCTAGTATAGGTTGCACTTGTATATGTGTATCTTGTTTTTCTTGTGTGTCTTGTACGTCTATGGTAGGGCTAGATTCTACCTTTATAGATTTTATCCTTGTAGATTCTGCCTTCATAGATTCTGTCCCTGCTTCTAGCGTAGAATCTCTTGTAAAATCTCTATGAGAATCCTTTGTAGATTCTACCGGCTTCGCACTAGAATCTAGCGTATGCAGGACAAAGCGTCCTGCCCTAAGCGACATATCGCCCACTAGACACGCCACAAACAAGCTATATGCAAGGATCACAGAGGAGCTAAGAGCAATGTAGGTCGTATGGTCAAAGCCCTTGTCTTTTGCTAAAAAGAAAAAGGCCAACTCGGTGGCATACAGCCCAAAAAGCAAAAGGGCTAGCACGATTTTATGCTCACTAAACATAAACGTATGACGTAGCACGTTAAAAATATACAGTTTCATTAGGGCTAACACAAAAAAAATAATGCCAATCATTAGCCAAATTTTCATCATCAAATCCTACAATATGATACTATTCTAACAGCATTATTATATACTCTGCATCCTCTGCTACATACATCTATCGCTTTTAACTCTATGAATGATTTGCTTTTAAAGCAAATGCTTACCCACTTATGAAAAGCGAATCCTCAACTCACTTTGCTTTGCATATACAAACCGTTTTAGCACATTAACATCACTAGATTCACTAAATACAATGTGTGCTTTGATTCCACAAATGCCAACAGAAATTCCAAAGAGTAAATAATAACAAAGATTCTGCATTTTAGATTTAATGCCTACCCAAAACCCTAAATATTAAGCCTAAAGCACCACAGATTCTCAATATAGCACAATCCTACCTCGTCTTGTGCTTAAAACTCCCTTTTGCTTTAGCTTTTGCAATGCTCTATTTACCACAGCTCTTGAGGTATTAAGGGCATTGGCAATTTCTTCATTACTTATGCTTAATTCTTTTATCTTTTGTTGCATAAGCCTACTTTGCAAATACTCTAAAACACGTACATCAAGCCTTTTGTATTTTATATTTTCTAAAAGCCTTGTGAGTGTGCTGTATCGCAAGGCAAAAAGATTAAAGATAATCTTTTGGTATTCTAAATCCTGCACCATAAGCTTTCTAGCGATGTGTGTAGGGATAGTATAGCCCTTAATATCACTACAAGCCCTAGCACTAGCCACTGCCTTACTTTGCGAGAAGGCAGAAGCGATATTTACGATACAATGCTCGCCGCTATGGCATTCATACAATATTAACTCTCTTAAGTCCCTAGATTCTACATCCACAGACAGGGTGATTGTGCCTTGTAAGCAATAAAAAATATCCTTGCAAATATCGCCTTCATAGAATAACACGCTGCCTTTTTCTAACTCAACATAGCGAGAATTTTCTTGTATAAGGGCTAAGAGTCTTGTTGAAATTTTTTGCATATTTTTCCTTTATTATGGTTTTAGCACGACTTAAAATTTCTTAAAGCCAAGCACAGAACGCCAAAGAATAATTATGCTAATTATAAGACATTTTACTCAAGCTTATGCTACTTTGGTAGTTTTTCTATTCTGCATAAAAAGCTATCATGCACACACTAGCGTAAAGCTAGAATTTTTTATAAAGGATACTTTATGACATATTTACAAATCACACTCTTTATCGCAGAGGGCAACAGAGCAAAGGCAGCCGAAGTGTATGAGCAATACAAAGAGCCTTTTTTACGCACTATACAGGGTGCAAGGAGCAAGGAGCTTTTAGTTCGGCAAGAAGACGTGCAGGTCTTACACGGCTTTGATAGCCAAGAATGTGCGAAGGCATATTTACAAAGTGCTTTATTCACCCAAGATGTAGTCAATGCCCTATCGCCTCTTTTTGAAAAAGAACCAAATATCGCTATATACGAATGCGTGGCAAAGTAGTTTAGATTCTATAAATCTTAGCTTTATACGTGTTGTTATAAGCAAACAAGCACTTGCTCACATCTGCAAATCTAGCAGTCATTTTGAGACGTTAATGCCAAATGTATGTGGTGCATTTGCGTGGGCAAGTCGCATCGATGCGCTAGAGCAAAGTCGCAGATGTAAAAACAAAAATGGCATTATAGCATTTATAAAACACATAACCTTACTAATGCCATAGCATTCTTAAAAGTCTGTAGTATGTCTGCAAATATTTTCTGCTACAATCTCTTTTTTACTACCCAAAAAGGCAGATACTAATGATCACACAAGATAATCTTAAAAAAATGCTACAACATCTAGGCTTTAGCCAAATAGGAAACTCAAAGAAATATAAAAAAGAGTTTAAAAGCCTCCCTTATACTATGGAGGTAGATTTTACAAACAAAAAACTTATTTATCCAAAAGAAATAACAATCCACGATGACACTACGAGCAATTTCTCTCACCCCGAAAATTTCGTCGTTTTTGAATGTGTGCATAGGCTTTTAGAGAAAGGCTATAAACCACAATCACTAGAGCTAGAGCCAAAATGGAAGCTAGGCAGGGAGGCTAAAAGTGGCAAGGCAGATATTTTAGTGCGAGATTTAGAATCTAGTGAAGCAAATGAGCACAAGGGCAATCCTTACTTAATAATCGAGTGTAAAACCTCTGCTAAGGCAAATGAAAAAAGTGAATTTGCCAAAGAATGGGATAGAATGCAAGAAAATGGTGGGCAACTCTTTAGCTATTTCCAGCAAGAGCGAGCCGTGAAATTCCTCTGTCTTTATACGAGTGATTTTGTAGAATCTAGCCCCTTAGATTCTTCGGACTTACATCCTCGCAATGACAGTGTTTCAGAATCTAGCCTTATGTATGAAAACTACATACTAAATATGACAGACAATGAGGAGTTTTTAGCCCAAATCTCACAGGATAAAGCGATAAAAGGCTTTAAAGAAGCCTCAAGCGTTGAGGAGCTTTTTGTAGTTTGGAGTGATGTGTATTCCTTTGCCAAGCAAGAAGCGGGAATCTTTGAAAAAGAAGCACA
Source organism: uncultured Helicobacter sp. (assembly GCA_949299115.1). Classification (GTDB taxonomy): domain Bacteria; phylum Campylobacterota; class Campylobacteria; order Campylobacterales; family Helicobacteraceae; genus Helicobacter_A. Next base: position 7,786 of record CASFZH010000018.1, read on the forward strand.
AACCTACAAAATCACAGCCCTAAAACCCACTTTAGAATCTCTTGAAGAATTTAGCTCAAGAGATATTCAAAAAAAGCGGCACGAGTGGGCTACGATTCTAAGGGCAAACGCTGTCAATGACCGCAATCTTGCCCTTGTAAAGCTTATGAATCTCTTTTTGTGTAAAATCACTGATGAGCTAGAAAATCCAAACAACTTGCAATTCTACTACAACGATCCAAGCTCTGATACGCCTTTTGATTTAGTCGATAGATTGCAGCAGCTCTATCAAAAAGGTATGGAGAAGTATTTAAATGAAAAGATAACATATTATTCCCAAGATTCCATAGACGAGGCTTTTAAGCACTTTACAAAACAATTTGCCACAAAAACAACAATAGATAAAATCTTTAGAGACCTAAAATACTTTCAAAATGGCGATTTTAATTTCATAGAAGTGTATAACCAAAAGCTTTTTTTGCAAAATTTTAAAGTCCTCTTGCCCCTTGTGCAATCCCTGCAAAATATAGGCTTTACCAAAAAGGCTAATAGCAACATTTTGGGTGATTATTTTGAGACTTATATCAATGACTTTCCTCAAAGCGAGGGGCAGTATTTTACCCCAGCACCTTTAGTAAATTTCATCATCTATTCCCTCCCTGTGTATAAAGAATCTAAAGTGCTTGACTTTGCTTGTGGTGTAGGGCATTTTCTCACACAATACGCCGAAATAAATACCGAGTATAAAAACAGCACGACATTTTTAGGCATAGATAAGGATAATCGCCTAGCAAAAACGGCAAAAATCGCCTCCTTTATGCACCAAAGCGACATTACCATACAAGCAGCCGATGCCCTCTCTACACAAAAGGAAAGCACGACACAATTTTTCACACACCTTATCTCAAATCCACCCTATTCTGTCAAGGGTTTTTTAAGCACCTTAAGCAAAAAAGACAGACAAGCCTATACCTTGTATAATGAAAATATCGATATAGAATCCAACAACGCCATAGAATGCTTTTTCCTAGAAAAAGCCGCACATTTGCTAGATTCACAAGGTATCTTAGCCCTTGTTTTGCCAAGCTCGATTTTAAACAAAGAGGGACTTTATACAAAAACTAGAGAGATTTTGCTAAGGGATTTTAGCATTATAGCTTTAGTCGAGTTAGGCAATCTTGCTTTTTTCAAAACAGGCACAAACACCATTATACTTTTTGCCCTGCGTAAATCCCGCATACCAACGACCAATGAAGCCAGATTTGCCGATATGCAAAAGTGGCTAAAAGAGGCAAATTTCACAAGGGCAAAGGACACTTATGAGGATTTTAGTGAGCTTTTTAGAGAATATTGTGCTTTTAGAAATTTTGATACCCTAGAGCTAGAGGCACTTTTTAGCAATGCCCTAAGCCAAGATTCAAAGCTTTTGCAATCCCAATATACCCAAAGTTATCAAGAGCAAATAAATAAAGAAAAACAAGACTATAATAAAAAATCAGACAAATATAAAAAGGCAAATCCCTTTACACCAAGCCAAAGTTTGCAAGAATATGTGCGAGACAAAGAAGCAGAGAAATTCCTTTACTTTTGCTACTGCCATGATTCTACTCCCTTGCTTATCAAATCCCCACAAGATAATGCCACACAAAAGAAATTCTTAGGCTATGAATGGAGCAGTAAGAAAGGCAAAGAGGGCATACAGATTCTAGCAAGTAGTGCCAATCTCACAAAAGACATACAAACACCACTCTATAACCCAAAAGATAGATACGACACCTCAAAGCTAAATACGCAGATTCTCTCACACTTTTTAGAGAAAATGCAAGGTTTAAGTTGTTTAGATTCTTCGCCTCTTGCAGGGGCTCAGAATGACAATACAAGGAGTCATTCTGAGGCGATAGCCGAAGAATCTAACAACACACAATCCCTAACGCCAAACCACACACAAACACAAAACAATATTCCAAAAGAACTAGAGCCTTATGCCTTTAGGGCAAGGCTAGTGGATATGCTAGATTACGAAAAAGCAGAATTTAATAAGGCGATAAGTTTGAATCCTATCCGCCGCCTCCGCAACACACCCCATCATTCCGAATATTCTCGTCATTCTGAAGGAGCGTTAGCGACTGAAGAATCTTTCTTCTTAGATTCTTCGGGCTTTCGCCCTCAGAATGACACCCGCCCCTTTGCAAATTGTAAATATGAGTTGGTAAGACTAGAAACTATCTGCAAAATGTATCAACCTAAAACCATTACAAGTAAAGAAATATTAGAAAAAGGAGAATATAAAGTGTATGGTGCAAATGGGGTTATAGGGTATTACAATAAATACAACCATGAATATCCGCAGGTTGCTATGACTTGTAGAGGTGCAACTTGTGGGACTATCAATTTGACAGAATCTAAAGCATGGATAACAGGTAATGCTATGGTAATCACTCCGATTGATGATAAAAAAATTTTAAAGAAATTTTTAGTCTATATACTTCCATTGTCAAATATAAAGGCAGTTATAACAGGTTCGGCACAGCCACAAATCACAAGAACTAACTTATCTCAATTACAAATCCCCCTACCACCCATAGAGATTCAAAAGCAAATTGTAGAGGAATGTCAAAAGGTAGAAAAGCAGTATCAAACCATACGAATGAGTATAGAAAAATACCAAGAGTTGATTAAAGCAATCTTAGCTAAATGTGCTATTACAGAATCTAGCACAGATAATGCAAGCATTCAAGAGATTCTTACCCAGCTAAACACACTAGAATCTAGCCTAGATTTTGACTTGCTTTTTGAATGCTTAGAATCCACAAATGCAGATTCTAAAGATATTTCAGGCGTTGTCCTCAATATGGCAGGATTTAGTCATTCTAACCTTTCCACCCGTCATTCTGAGGCATTAGCCGAAGAATCTCATCATTCTAGCTATTCCCGTCATTCTGAGGGAGTGCAACGCACGACCGAAGAATCTCATAAAAAATCTCTTGCAGATTCTAGCAACACAGAATCTAAAGCAGAATCTACACTACTTAAGCCGCTAAATCTCAAAGCCCTTTTGGACTCCCTCCCTACCCCACCACCGCAAGGTTGGGAGCGGGTAAATCTTAATGATAAGAAAACATTTGAACTACAAATTGGCAAAAGAGTGCTTGATAGTGAGCTTACAGAAAATGGTACAATCCCCGTGTATAGTGCGAATGTCAAAAAGCCCTTTGGCTATATCAACAAGGAGCTTTTAGGGAATTATACAAGCGATAGTGTGTTGTGGGGGATTGATGGTGATTGGATGGTGGGCTTTATGCCTAGTGGTAAGGCATTTTACCCTACTGACCATTGTGGAGTTTTGCGAGTAAAAAGTGAAAATATACGAGCAAAGATTCTAGCTTTTGGGTTAGAGAATGAGGGTAGAAAGGTAGGCTTTAGGCGAGAGTATAGGGCTTCACTAGAGAGAGTGCGAAACCTCCAAATCCCCCTACCGCCACTAGAATCTCAAGATCAAATCATAAACGCCATTAGCAAAATAGAAGAGAAAAAGAGCCTTATGGATTCTAGCCTAGAGAGCCTAGAGGATAAAAAATCAAAGATTCTTAAAAGTGTGTTAGAATCTACCTAGAGCCTAACGCATTGCCTTGTATTTCTCATACAAATCCTAGAATCTATAAGAAAATCGTATCTGTTAAAAAGGATAGAATCTCAGCACACACAACGCATTGTAGAATCTACTAATGGAGACTCACTAAAAATATTTCTATATTTATAAAGCAAAGTGGCAATTCACCATCCACAAGCACTAAGAGTTTGCAAAAGCAAAATCCATAATACATCTTGCTTCAAGAATCTTTAGAATCTAAACGCACGCGAGGTAAAGCCCTTACACGAAGACTAAGAGAGCTTTTGCCACCTTATGTTTGTGTGGAATTTAGAGTGTAATGAATAATTTAGAGATTAGATTCTATGTTGAGTTTCTCACAGAATCTAGCTATTATCTCTTTGCTTATAATGACTCTTTCCTCACCCTATATAAATTCGCACTTTTTATTGCTTCTTTTTGTAAGGCTTTTATAAAAGATTCTATATACTCAAAGGCTATTTCGCCATTTGCGTATATAGGTAGGGTAAATTTTTCAGCTCGTAATCTTGCATTATTGATTTCTTTATCAAATGCGTATTTAGGCTTTAGTTTTTCAAAAATTGCCCGTAAAAATAAGGCTGTATGCGTGTTTAGCTCTCGATTCTTTAGCCATATAACCATACAATGATCAGATGCCACAAAACTATACGGGTGATAAAAGCAAGTCCCAACACTACCACTATTAGCTAGAGTAAGTTTATTCGTATAGATTTTCATATAAGAGGGCGGGGATACATAGCCATCTATGCCGTTATTAAATGCTGATGAGGATATGTAGGGAATCTTACCTCTTGTATGATCTGCTTTTTTATAACGCTTCCCTCGCTCGTAGGCAAAAATCTCATCAAAACAAAATTGTTTCCATTGTATTTGTGTAGTGTCATTTTTAGATTCTTCGGCTAACGCCTCAGAATGACTATTTTTCGTCATATTGAATGAGCACGAAATATCTTTTATGGATTGCTTTATTTCACTCGCAATGACAGATTCTGCCCTTTTAGAATCTTTATAGCTTTCATAAAAGCTTAAATACTCCTCTAGCTTAAAGCTTAATGCCCCCCCTCCTACATTAGTAGGCTTAAGATTAGAATCTAGCACTTCATTATAGGCACTCATTAATTTGTGATAATACTTTATAAGGCTTAAAAAATGCTCTTTCTCAATCTCTTTTATAAAAGATTCCATAAAGACAAAGTCTATGTTATGCGTGTCATATTTGGGATTTGAAAAAGCCGAAATATCTTTTGTAGATTCTGCGTTCTTAGATTCTTCGCTACGCTCAGAATGACTGGAAGTGTCATTCTGAGGGCGTAAGCCCGAAGAATCTCTATAAAGCGATACCAAAAAGTCTTTTTTAAATTCTGTGATTTTAGATTCTGCGATTTTAGATTCTGTAAGATAAGAATTATAATGAAGTAGGCGATTAAGAGGTATTCCTTTTCCCCCCCCCCCGTTAGTAGCAAGGAGTTTTAAGCTTTTGTAGCTTTGCAAAATTTTTTCTAATTCTGCTTTTGTTTTCTTGATACTTTCCTCCATAAAATGCCAATTAATATTACCTTGAGAATCTACGGGGAGCTTGATAGATTCTGTTTTAATAGCTGTTTGAGAACGTTTTTTGTTATACGCATATCCCAAAATACTACCCGTTTTATTTAAGAGAACAGTAAAAAATATTGCAACCTCTTTACTCATAAAAAATTTTGGTCTTAAAATTTCTACGTGGTCGCTTGCGGTAAAATCTTGCTCTTGATAAAAACAAACTCCCAATACTGCACTATCAATAGTTAAGCAATGCCCTTTTTCAGTGTATGTCGCATAATATCCTGCTATTCCATTATTGGTTGCTTGAGTGGTTATGTAAGGATATTTTCCTTCCCCAATTTGCTCTAGTTTATTTTTAGGTGTTGTTCTGCTGCCACTTATATCAAACAAATCACCAAGTCTAAACTCCCTCCAGCCTGAAGTATCTAAGGCATTATTTTTCATCGTTTTGTCCTAGTATAATCTCTATTTTAGAATCTTGCAAGTTTATATGAGAATCATAGAGCAAAGATTCTAACATTGTCTTTTCAAAATCCTTTTTATCGATACCATTTTCAAAGAGCATATAATCTAGCACGACTTTTTTAAAATCCTTTTGTGTGATTTCAAAAGGTATCTCTGGCATTTGGTAGCTTAAGCCCTCTTTGGCGTCTTTGATAATCCTTTTTTCTTGTGGTGTATCTGGAGTGTAGAGCCATTGGCAAGAGTCATCGCCACTTTGTCTATATATCACATCAAGCCAATAAGGCTCAAGCTCATTACGCCATTTGCCTTTATATCTTGACGACCTTTATTTTTAACTGTCTCTAGCCCATCATCTGCGATATGACACGCAAAAATAGGCTTATGATTTTGGGATTCGTGTGCCTTAAAGATAGACACGGAAGCACTTGCTTTTCCTGCAAAAATATCAGGAAGTTTGATGATTTTTAGCAAAGAGTGTTTTTTAAGCCATTTTAAAACCTTGTCTTTTTTTGTCTCTAGTTTATTATCAGGGAGTAAAAAGGCACATATTGCATTTTCACTTACATTATTTAGCACATTTTCTACTATTTCATACACGCCATATTTATTTTCATACGGAGGATTCATAAGCACTTTGGTAATGTTTTTGCTCTTTATCCATTCGCACACTTCCTTATCTCTGCTATCAGCTTGAATAATGTTTGTCTTACCGTCTTTGTGTATCAACATATTTGCACACGCTAAAGTAAATAAATCTTTTGAGATTTCTACACCAAAAAGGTGGTTATTACAAATATCAAGCACTGCTTTTTGATTTTCTCTGCCACCAAGTTCGCTTATCATCTCTCCCATAGCACTGACTAAAAACGCACCACTTCCACACGCTGCATCAAGCACTCTATCTTTATGTGTTGTGCCTGTGATTTTATACATAAGACTTACGATATGATCAGGTGTAAAAACTTGCCCATAATCTGGCTTTTTAGGCAAATAGCGATTAAACTCATTAAAAAATATCGACATTACATCTGTGCCATTCCAAGCATTAGAATCTATGAAGCGTGAAATTGTAATAACATTGTCTATAAAGCTACCTATTGCAAGTGTGTCGTTATCTTTGTCGCAAGTGATTTTTTTGTATTGTTCTTTTATGATACTAAGCTTTTCATTAGTGCGTTTTTCCTCACTATATGAGTTTTCTAACACTTCTATAATTTGTCTTTTAAGCAGGGAAAAAGAGAGGCTTTTAAAATTTTCTAGCTTTGCTCCCTTTTTATGTGCTACTAGGGCACAAGCAGTAAAAATCATTCTATGTCGCAAATCTTGCATTATAAATTTATGGTGTAAGAGTTCATTTATAGCTATGGTAGCATTTTGTATAGAATCTATATCAATGGGGATTCTATTTACAAGACTTATGTAGTAATCTTTATGTAAGAGATTATCTTTTACTTCTCGTATTTGTTGAAAATTGTCATTATATACAAGCACATCTTCGCCATTATAGAGAATGCCTAGCGATTTAGCATATTTTTTACGCACTATGTTAAGGTATTTAAAAAGTTGTTCTTTTTCTTTCTCTATATCTTTATCGCCTGCTAATGGCGGTTTTATTTATATCTTTGGGTAAATACCAGCCATCAGGTTTATCATTAATACCTTTAAAATATTTATCGTCTAACATATTAAAAGTGGTAAGTTGTCCTACGCCAGAATCTGCCTCACTAGAATCATAAAATCCTAAAATCTTTTGTGCCTCATCTCGCACGACATCTTCGCTCTTATACATTACTACCCTTAAAATATAAAATCTTAATTATTTGCTGTATTGCAAAATTTGCGTATGTAATTATAGCAGGGTAAATATTAAAAGTTATAGAACACTATCAAGGTCATAAAGCAGGATTCTACCCTACCTTGCTTTGCCTGCTTATTTTAAAGGATAGATAAAAAGGGAGAGTTGAAAATATTGCCTAAAAATACTTGAGATTCTATACATTGAGATTCTAAAAAGAAATGAAATGCTACCAAATACACAAAGTGCCTCCCATATATATAAAGAAGTGCTTGGGAGTATTCAGGAGTGTCTAAAATCTAGTCAAAGACAAGCAAAGAGGCATAAGCCTCACTGCTTTTGCTTGAATCTAAAAATTCTAAGATTTAATTCTTATCCTTATCTACAAGCTTACCAGCACCAATCCAAGGCATCATCGCACGCAATCGCTCACCCACTTGCTCGATTTTATGATTTGCTAGATTTTTACGCTCGGCATTCATTCGTGCATAGCCTGCTTTTCGCTCTAAGATAAAATCTTTTGCAAATCGCCCCTCTTGAATGTCAGAGAGAATCTCTTTCATCGCCTTTTTAGATTGCTCATTTATCACACGCGGACCGCTTATCATATCGCCGTATTCTGCGGTATTTGAGATAGAATAGCGCATAGTTGCCAAGCCTCCCTCATACATCAAATCAACGATGAGCTTTAGCTCGTGCAAACACTCAAAATACGCCATTTCTTCAGGGTATCCTGCCTCTACTAGCGTTTCAAATCCCGCTTTCACAAGGCTACTCACCCCACCGCAAAGCACTGCTTGCTCACCAAATAAATCCGTCTCTGTCTCATCTTTGAAAGTTGTCTCGATGATTCCGCTTCGCCCACCACCGATTGCTGCGGCATAGCTTAGGGCAATCGCCTTTGCATCGCCCTTGCTTGTGTCTTGCTCCACCGCGATTAAATCTGGAATCCCACCGCCTCTCACAAACTCGCTTCGCACAGTGTGTCCGGGGGCTTTTGGTGCGACCATAATCACACCCACGCCTTTTGGAGCTTTGATTTGCCCAAAGTGGATATTAAATCCATGCCCAAAAGCGATGATTTTATCCTCACTCAAATGTGCCTTAATGTCTCTCTCAAATACATCAGCTTGCAATTCATCAGGGATTAGGATCATCACCACATCCGCCCATTTTGTTGCCTCGCTCACCTCTAAGACTTTGAAGTTTTTTGCCTCTGCCTTGCCCCAGCTTTTGCCGCCTTTATACAGCCCGATGACCACCTCCACGCCAGAATCTCTTAGATTCTCCGCATGTGCGTGCCCCTGACTTCCAAAGCCGATGATGGCCACCTTTTTCTTTTGGATAAGCCCCAAATCACAATCTTTATCGTAATACACCTTCAATGCCATTATTTTTCCTTGCTATGTAAATTTTATGATACTATAATATCATAAAATTTAAGAAAAAGGAATGCCAATGCAAAAGGAGTTATGTAAATATGATATATTAAAAACAATTCTTTTAGAAGTTATTGAAGAAAATAATCCAGAAGTAAAAGATATATTTTTATCTCTTTTTGATGTATTGCATAATAAACAAGAAGATTCTACACAGTTAAAAAATCTGCTATATGAAATTAGTGGTAGTCAAAATCTTGTCGGAATCATTAAAGCATGCTCACTGCATAATATCATTTTAAATATCTATGAAGAACAAGAGGAAGCAAAAATTGCAGATGTTTCAAGAAGCATTGAGACAGCTTATAAAAGCCTAGAAAGCGATGGTTTTGATAGACTAGATTGTGATTTAGTATTAGAATCTATCCGTTTTTACCCCGTTTTTACTGCTCACCCAACTGAATCGAGACGTAGAACTTTTCTAGAAGCACATCAAGAAATCACTAAAGAACTAGAAAGAATAGAGCAGCTATTCTACACTCCAGATGAAGTCATGCCAAATAAATCAAGAGAAATAGCTCAAAGTCATGAAAATATTAAATATCGTTTGCACTTACTTTGGAAGAGTCATCTTGTCCGTAGTGAAAAATTGGAAGTTATTTTTGAGCTTGATAATCTCTTGTTTATTGTTGAAAATAGCATTTTGCCAAGTGCTTTACGTGTAGTTAATCAGATTTCTAGTCGTTTGAATAAGCCATTAAAATTTTCACCTATTAAGCTTGGCAGTTGGATAGGTGGTGATAGAGATGGGAATCCCTTTGTAACAAACGAATTAATGACACGCGTTATGAAAATGCAACATGAAGTAATTGTGCATATCTACATCAAAGAAATCGATAGGCTTATACGTGAACTATCTATCTCTGTAGATTTTTGTACTCCTAGCAAAGAATTACAAAAATCATTGCAAAAAGAACGAACATTTCTCAATCAAACGTCACTAAAATTACACGAACGTGAGCCATTCCGTGCAAAACTCAATCTCATAAAACTGAAATTACAGAACCATTTGCTAAAGGTAAATGCTGTATACGACGTTAATTTTACTTATACAAGTCCAAAAGAATTGATAGAAGATATTGATATGCTCATATCTTCATTAGACAACACTTCTTCAAAGCGATTAAAAAACTTACGGAATCTTGTCTTGCTCGGTGGATTTCATTTAATGCAATTAGACTTTCGTGAACATAGAGATATGTACTTAGGGGCAGTATCTGAAGTATTATGCCTACTTGGATATACAGATAGTGATTTTTTGCATAGACATGAAACAAAGAAAATTGAAATACTCAATAAAGCCCTAAATGACCAACCAACAAATCTTAACAGCATTTTATGGGACGTAAGTGAGACAACAAGACACACGCTTAACGCTTTTTTACGTATACTTTGGGCGAAAAAAGCCATTAGCAAAAATATCTTAAAAAGCTGCATTGTTTCTATGACAACAAATGCAAGCGATTTGTTGGCTGTGCTGTATCTTGTATATTGTAGTGGATTATGGCAAAAAGGCAAAATAAAAATAGAAAATGGAGAAACCATTATAAAAGCAGGAAAATCCGAAATTTTTATAACACCTCTCTTTGAAACCATAGGAGACCTAGAAAATGCAGAAGAAATACTCAAAACACTAACACAAAATGAACATTATAAACAATATTTAAAAGATTCTGGAAATGCTCAACAAATTATGATTGGCTATTCTGACTCAAGTAAAGATGGCGGTATTTTTACCTCAAATTATTCACTATATAAAGCTATTGCTAATCTTATGAATCTTGAATCTCGTTTAGGCATTCATTTTAAACTATTTCACGGAAAAGGTGGAAGCATCAGCCGGGGAGGTGGTGAACTTGAAAATGCTTTGTTTGCCTTTCCTCCAAAAAGCATTGGTACTACTTTAAAGACAACAGAACAAGGTGAAATCATATCATCACGTTATCTCAATCCACGTATTGCTATTCGTAGTTTTGCCTTGACTATAGCAAGTCTGTTAAAAAAATCAGTACATGATAATTTCTGTATCAATATTACTGATGAAAACAACACTCACGTCTATACAAATCAAATCTGCAAAACAGATCCACATCTTGCAAAATTAAATGAATTATCACATATCTCTTATCACACATATCGTGATTTAGTCTATGAAACACCGGATTTTATGACATATTTTAAAAATGCTACACCAATTGAGTTTATACAGAATCTGAATTTAGGTTCACGTCCAAGCAAACGTAAAGATACACAAAAAGTTGAAGATTTACGTGCCATTCCTTGGGTATTTGCATGGACACAGAATCGTTCTATTATCCCAGCATGGTATGGACTAGGAAGTGCCTTGAAAGGATTAGGTGATAAGGATTTTTTACAAGCATGCTACCAAGAATCCATATTTTTTCAAACAACAATCAACAATATAGCACAAGGCTTTATAAAAGTCGATATAGAAATAGCACAATTTTATAACGATTTTGTAGAGAATCCTATTTTGAGAAACAATATATGGACAAAAATTTATAATGAATATTACACAACATTGGAATGGCTGCTTATTGTAAGAAATGAACAAATATTGTTGGATAGTCGCAAAGATTTACGCAATAGAATCTTAGCACGTATGCCAAACATTAAAGCACTAAGCCTCCTACAAATCGAATTAATAAAAAAATACAGAAATGCAAAGTATGAGGATTTACGTGTGCGACTTACGGAACAAATACATGGCACAATAATTGGAATAGCACAAGGCATTCGCAATACGGGATAATTCAGCAAGGGTAATTGAGCAAACAATATATGCGAAATCAGCTAATGTCGAAGCAGTATATTACTACTGCTACACCCTATAACATTAACACAAATTATACTATCTGCAATATTTTTGAATGCTTTAACATAGTTATCACACTTGCATGATGAGCAGGTGGTGGAATACCTATATTAGAATCTGCATGCTGGATATATTGTTGCCCATTACCAATAATGGCAGCCAAATTGGGACGATGATAATCACCAACAAAGTCTGTAATGTAAATATTTTCCCATTGATGAATGCGTGTAGGACGATGTGTGATTGTAAAATACCCCACACAATCCAGTGTAATAAGTGTATGCAAGGGAAAATTATATCGCAAACAAAGTTTCAAAATATTTTTTGCCCCCCAACTATGTGCAACAACTGACACAGAGTATCCATCACGTATCACATTAGGAATAAAGTCTCTTAAAAATCTCAAACAATTAAAACTACTATACATAAAACAAAAATCTTGATAGATAACATTATCAGAATCCATAAAATCATTTTGTTTTAATGTATGTGTTGGAAGCTTTATAGCACAAATATGATGAGTATTAACACAAATTTCAAATACATGGAAAAGAACTTTATAATATGTATCCAAAAAACCACCGATAAAATAAAGAATATGTTTGTGATTTCTAGCACTTTGTGTTTGTAAGATTTGTGATTCCTTTAAGGCAATATTGCCGCCATAAGTTTTATATGGCAAAGTGGCATAATCTTGTAGTAATTTGGGCAAAATAACAACGGGCAGCATATAAACCTCATATAATAACACTAAAAAATAGGGCAACAGGCTAATATAAAATCTCGTACTTTGGAATCATAAATCCCATTCATCTCTCATTTCTAAATGACTTTGTACTTGAGATTTTATATCTTCATACAAAAAACTTTCCTTAAAATTATCGATTCTCCCTCCACTTGCATTTTTATGTCCACCACCATTAAAACATACTTGACTTAAGGTGCTCACATCACAATTTCCATTGGAACGCAAACTTACATTTCCGCGATTACTCACATCCATATAAAAATCAAACTCTATATTATTTTGTAAAAAACGATTTGCTACAACTGAAATCCCCCCCATACAATAACTCAAAAAACCAACTTTATCTTCATAGTAAATCTTGCAAGAATCCTTTTTTGTTTCAAGCAATCTTACTTGTACGCGTGAGACAATATTATCCATTGTTTCCGTGTCTTTGTCGCCACCCAATACTTCTTTTTTTAAAAAGAAAATTGCATTGTCAAAGCTCACTTCATCAAATGCCTTCCCAGCAATCAATCCTCCCGGTTTTGTACTATCATAATCCTTAAAAAAATTGCGTGTAAGTTTAAGTAAATCAAGCTTATATTTTCGATTTTCATCATCAAACATAAAGCGATTTAATTCATTGCTCGTCGCAATGAGACTCATAGCAACTTTACCAAATTCAAAACCAAAGCCATCTTCTAACCAAATATCAATCGAATTAATCATTTCAACAATTGGCTTAAGCCAGCTTTGAATAGAATCTTGTAATCCAAATTTTTCCAACAGATATTCATATGTAATTTTTGTAGCACAACGATGAATATCTAAATAATACCATGGAAATGTGTTAGCACTTTCTTCTCCTGTGGCATGATGGTCCAGCAAAACAATGTCAATATTTAAGCCAGACATTTTCAGCTCTGAAACCTGATCACTTAAAAATTTAGCTTCTTGCAAAGTTAGATTCAAATCAGTAATTAAAATCATAAATTTTTCATGTAAAGAAGCGGATACAACGTTGTCTTGAGATTTGTTTTCTATTTTTACCGGTTTACCGAATAACATTGTCGTTTCAGTGCTAGGACGTACCTTAAAAGTAGAGATGTGTCCTAAGATAGCATTAAGTCTTGCCATAACTTCTCTGCCATAATTAGCATTAAAAAACATGATGTCATCAAAAAATTCCCTTGATACTAATTGGCAACCATAACCATCTAAATCAATGTGTGATAAGTGATATACTTTCATTCAATATTCTTTTTGAGTAAATTTAGGATTCTTAAAATATTATAGCAAAAAATATACCTAAGAATCTAAGAACTCTGATAAAATCTTAATATATAAAATTTGTTGGTCTTAACTAAATAATCACATTACAGTATATTCAATAAATTCATAAACTTTTGCATGTAGTGTAATAACAAAATATGCTATAATTCGAGTTTAGGCAAAGGCAACAAAATGCTTATTCAAGATATGAGGAAAATCATGAAGCATAAAAATACATCTTCCATCTCTCTCATATATGGTGTTTCAAATTCTCCACAAAAAACTTATACACATGCAAGTTTCGTAGGAATAAGTGCTGGAATTATTGTAGCAATTACAAATTTTTTAGATGAAAAACAAACCCACAATAAGACACAATCTCTTATCAAATCAACGTTTAGTGGACTTCGTGTTGCTATCAAAGAAAGTGTAAAATTTATATTGACTTCATCAATGCAAAATATGACATTACATACATTTCGTCATAAACACACAATCTTGCAAAATTCTATAAAAAATAATCACCATAATCTTATGACTTTTGGCTTCCAATTTCTATTTACTTCAGCAAATGACATTATAAAATGGAGCAAAGGTGATATGGAGAATAGAGAATGCCTCAATAAGTTGACACAAAACATTGGTGCAGTGGCAGGTAGCATGGCAATATCACGTGGATGTATGCTACTCGGTAATGCCATTATTCCCGGTATTGGTGGTATTACTCTTGGAGTTGCAGGATCTTATTTGGGTGATTATATAGGCAGAAAAATTACAAACAAAATCGTGTTACATAAATAATAACATCATTGTTGCTATTACAATACATTAAAAATGGAAACACTATGTCATTTAATCAAAAGAATAAAAAACAAACACAAAAAGGTTTTATTCTTTACACATCTCTTAAAAATGCTCTAGAATCAAGCGGAATTGACAGTATGACTGCTGGACAAACTGCATGGCTTTTTGTAAGTTTTGTTATTGCTGGGATTTTTGGTATTATTGCTGCCTTTATTGCTATGCGATTTGGTTATTACAAAATCTCTGATTATAATGATATGTTTGTGTATGAAACATTGTTTTTTACTATGATTTTCCATTTTACAGTTGTTATGCTACGTTTAAAATATCTCATTGTCAATCTTATATTCTTCGGTATTATGTATACTCTTTATGTTGTATTGAAAATAACTGATATATATTTGTTATTGTGTATTGGTTTAGCTCTTTTTGTTATATATCTACTTATTCCCATTTATTCATGGCGTATTAAAATTCTCGATGGTATTTTATATACTTTATATGCTATTATTGGGTGGTTCATTGTGCATTCATACTATTCAAAACCGCATGTATTTTTACCATTCTAGTCTAGAATCTCTTGAAATAATTCAATATCAATCAAGAATAGAAAGCCTACAATCTCTATTAACTATCAAATAAAAGCAAATATATGCACATAAACTCTATAAATTAATTAACAACCTATCACAAAACTACAACTCTAATAATATATTTTAGAGATAACAAAATGAAATACTTACAAAAACCTTGATAAAAATGTAACAAAACATTATAATACTTATATTTCGAATCTGCATTTGTCAAGGAGAAACCATGTTTGATGAAATCGTTTTTGGTAAAATCAATAGATTACCAAAATATTTGTTTAGTGCTATTAATGAAATAAAAATGCAAATGCGCCAAGATAACCAAGATGTTATAGATTTTTCTATGGGAAATCCAAGCGGTATGCCACCAAAAATTGTCATAGACAAACTCTGTGAAAGTGCAAGAAAACCAAAAAATCAAGGCTATTCAGTAAGTAAGGGAATTTATAAATTACGTCTTGCATTATGTGACTGGTATAAAAGACGATTTAATGTAACATTAGACCCAAATTTAGAAGTATGTGTAAGTATGGGAAGTAAAGAGGGATTTGTGCATTTAGTGCAAGCCATTACGAATGTCGGAGATTGTGCCATTGTCCCAGAGCCAGCTTATCCCATTCATTATCATGCTTTTATTATTAATGGAGCCAACGTAAGTACATTCCCTATTCAATACAATAACTCCTATGAATTAGATGAAAATGCTTTCTTCACATCTTTACAAAATGCTCTTTATGAGACTTTTCCAAAACCAAAATTTGTTGTAGTTAATTTTCCTCATAATCCTACAACTGTCATTGCCTATAAAAGTTTTTATGAAAAATTAGTCAGACTTGCAAAAAAAGAGCGATTCTATATTATCAGCGATATTGCCTATGCTGAGTTATATTTTGATGATTTTAAAACTCCAAGTATTTTTGAAGTAAAAGGAGCAAAAGATGTAGCAGTTGAAACATATACGCTTAGCAAGAGCTATAATATGGCGGGCTGGCGTATTGGTTTTGTATCGGGAAATAAAAAAATTATAGCTGCTTTACAAAAGATTAAGGGCTGGATTGATTATGGAATCTACACACCAATTCAAGTAGCAGCTACTGTTGCCCTTAATAAATGTGATGATGATGTTTTAAAAATAAGAAATATGTATGAAAAACGTATAGACGTTATGATAGAAAGTTTTAAAAAATCAGGATGGGAATTATATAAACCAAAGGCAAGCATGTTCATTTGGGCAAAGATTCCACAACAATGTCTGCATTTAGGGAGCTTAGAATTTTCCAAAAGACTCTTACAAGAAGCAAAAATAGCAGTAAGTCCTGGTATGGGATTTGGTAAAGCTGGAGATGAATATGTGCGGATTGCATTAATTGAGAATGAAAAGAGAATTCGTCAAGCCGCAAAGAATCTCAAAAAATTCCTTAAATCCTTTGATAATTAATTGCACTATAAGAAAAATTGTACAATCATGATTTATGAAGTATTTATGTTATAATGATGTTTTATTCAAGTTTTTATATTTTTAAAAAAAAGGAAAATTATGAAAAAAATTCTTTTACTTGGTGCAGGATATGGCAACATGGGATTATTAAAAGCAATAAATAAAGAAGTTTTTACACAAGCACAATGGACACTTATTAATAATACGCCCTATCATTATAAAACTATTGCATTACATGATGTTGCATCGGGCAAACACAATCGCAGTGTGCTGTTTCCCCTCAAAGAAGTATTAGATAAGAATATTGAAATTATTGAAGACACGATTCAAACCATAGAATCTCAACATGTTATAGGTAAAAATGCAAATTATGAATATGATTACCTCATTGTTGGATTGGGTTTCAGCTCCGATAGCTTTGGCATTCCGGGAGTGGCACAGTATACTAAAAGCATTACTTCTTATGACAGTGCTAGAATGATACAAGCTCAAATTACCAACACATTGCAATCATATATCGAAAATAAAGATTCTAATAATCTCTCATTTATTGTATGTGGTGGTGGTTTTACAGGTATCGAGTTTGCTGGATCTCTAGCACAAGAAGTGAAAAAACAATGCGATGTGCGTGGTATTGATTTTAAAGAAGTGAAAATTTATTGCATTGAAGCTATGCCAAAAATTTTACCAATGTTTAGCGAGAATCTTATGCAATTAGGCTTACAGAGACTCAAAGAGCTTGGAGTTAATGTACTAACAAGTTCAAAAATCTTAGAGTGCAAACAGGGTAGCGTTGTCATTGAACAAAATGGCACACAAAATGAGATTCATGCAAATACTATTATTTGGACTGCTGGGGTTAAAGGCAACGAGGTCATTGCTAATTCACCATTTTTTACAAGCGGTAGAAGCAAAATCGAAGTTAATGAATGGCTACAACCAATTAATCAGAAACATGAAATGACAACTATTTTTGTGCTTGGAGACTGTGCTGCACTAAAAGATTCAAGTAGTGGTAGATTCTATCCACCAACCGCCCAACTTGCAAAACAACAAGGTGAATATTTAGCAAAAATATTAGAGACTATCCTCCAAACAGAAACAACAAAACAGCTTGATATCCAAACATTACCTCAATTCCAATTCAAACTACAAGGCAGTATCTGTTCGATTGGACAAGGCTATGCAATTGGTATGCTTGGAAATAAAGAGATTAAAGGCTTTGTAGCGAATATGTTAAAATGGATTGTAGAATCACAATGGAATTATCAATTAAGTGGTCTAGGTGGTATTTTCAAAGAAGACTAAAGTTAGAATATCCATAATAGTGATTTAAATAAAAAATTTTGCAAGCGATTCTCTTAAACTCCATATTTTGTTTTGATTATAATAAAAATTATTAGAATCTAATTAAAATTCTATAAATAGAAAATACAGTTAATTGAAGGCATAAAATATCTAACTATAAAATACCAAACTAATCACTACATCTGGTAATCAAAAATATAAATAGCTTTTATCATGTAATGATTCACCAAAATTTCACATAGCACATAAGGACAAAAACTGATTACTAAAAATTTAGCAAATTTTTAGTAAATGATACCTTACTACACATAAAAATAACGGGATAGAGTTTACTATATTGTATTCTTTCTGTTAGATGACATTAGGGGGCTTCATATTTTTATAATTTATTACTTTTAGTAACATAATTTATTTAATATTATATTTTGTATAAAAACTATACAAAATATAATATTACTGATTCAAATAAATGAGAAAAAAGAATTGATGCACCATTTTTATGTTAGTATGAAGTATAAAACGTTACTAAAATATAAGGAGACTTTATGAGACATGGTGATATAGTAAGCAATCCTGATACAGTCGGAATAGCAGTTATAAATTATAAAATGCCAAGATTACACACAAAAGCAGAGGTATTGGAAAATTGTCAAAAAATTGCAGAAATGATGCGTGGAATCAAACAAGGAATACCCGGTTTGGACATCATCGTTTTTCCTGAATATAGCACGATGGGAATCATGTATGATAGACAAGAGATGTTTGATACCGCTGCAAGTATCCCGGGCGAAGAGACAAGGATTTTTAGCAATGTGTGTAAAGAGTTGGGAATCTGGGGTGTGTTCTCTCTAACGGGTGAGCGGCATGAGGAGCATCCAAAAAAAGCCCCTTACAATACACTTATACTTATTAATGACAAGGGCGAAATCGTGCAGAAATATCGAAAGATTATGCCATGGTGTCCCATTGAGGGCTGGTATCCGGGAGATAAAACCTATGTCGTGGACGGTCCAAAGGGTATCAAAACCTCTCTTATTATCTGCGATGATGGGAACTACCCTGAAATTTGGCGGGATTGTGCGATGAAAGGAGCAGAACTCATTATTCGCTGTCAAGGATATATGTATCCAAGCAAGGAACAACAAGTAACGATTGTTAAGGCTATGGCATGGGCGAATAATTGTTATGTTGCAGTCGCAAATGCCACGGGCTTTGATGGTGTCTATACCTACTTTGGACACTCCAATATCATCGGCTTTGATGGCAGGACTTTAGGCGAATGTGGTGAAGAAGAAAATGGGATTCAATACGCCCAGCTTTCAATTCATGAAATTCGTAATGCACGTAAATATGATCAAAGTCAAAATCATCTTTTTAAACTCTTGCATAGAGGATATAGCGGGATTTTTGAAAGTGGTGATGGTGATAAAGGCGTGGCAGACTGCCCCTTTGACTTTTACAAACAATGGGTATTAGATGCGAAAAAAGCTCAAGAAAATGTCGAAAAAATCACACGTAGCACTGTTGGAGTAGCAGACTGCCCAGTGAGAAATCTCCCACATGAGGGGAAAGAAAAAGAGCGATAGACATAAGGAAAAGCCTATGCCTTTTATTACCGATAAACTTGAATCAATGAAAAAAGATTCTACACAAGAGATTGATAACAATAAAAATTCTCATATTGCTTTTAAAACTGATGATAACCTTAATGCAGATTCTACAATGCTTTCTGCAGATTCAAATTCTGAATCAGAATCTGATTCAGAATCTAAGAAAAGCACAGAATCTCAATATTTTGTTAGTCGCTTTAGCTTCTCCGTGGATTCTGTGATACAAGCCCTAAAATCTCATATCATTGGGCAAGATGAGGCACTGCAGGGACTAGAGAAGCTTTTATATATTATCAAAGCAGAGCTAAGTCCATCTTATAAGCCGCTTGGTGTGGTATTGCTACTTGGTGGGACAGGAGTAGGTAAAACAAGTACGGCAATATTACTTGCTAAACTTTTAGGTGGAAATTTTTGTCGCATTGATATGAATACGCTCACTCAAGAACATTATGCTGCCTCTATTGTTGGTGCACCACCGGGCTATGTGGGGAGTAAAGAGGGTAATACACTTTTTGATGAAAATGCTATTGCTGGGAGTTATTCATGTCCTTCAGTTGTGCTATTTGATGAAATCGAAAAGGCAAGTAAAGAAGTGCTAACTTCATTGCTTGATGTGCTAGATAGCGGAGGGCTAACTTTAACTTCAGGCACAAAAAAGATAGATTTTAAAAATGCTATTATTATCATGACAAGCAATCTAGGAGCAAAAGAAATGCTTGCCTATCATAAAAGGGTTAAAAATAGCAATCCAAAAAAAGAACGCAAGATTCTCACAAGAGTCCTAGAAAGAACATTTTTGCCTGAATTTCTCAATCGAATTGATACTATCTTGCATTATTCAAGTATTACAAAAGAACATATTTTACGTATTATTGATTTAGAGATTGCAGAAATATATAACAAAAATGGACACAAGATTATACTAGATGAAGACGTACAAACACATCTTTGCAAAGCTTATAATATTAAATACGGTGTAAGAGATATAAAAAGATTATTTAAAAATGAGATTCTACCTCTTGTGGCAAAAGAGATACTTGCTAATAAACAAAAAAGTATTATACGTCTAGATAATAAACATAAATTTGCGGTTGAATGATGGAGTTATACATAACATATAATTGACACACATAATTTGTATAGGATTATCGCATTAAATTTGTGGGGTCAGATAAACTTGATTTGATAATAATATAAAATTAGAATTTCAATTATTTGATAAAGATTCCTTAATGATAAAAGTAATATAGAAAAAATATACAATCTTAAGACATCATAAAGCATATAGAAATAATAATGAATCACCTAAATTTATAAAAACAGAAGACACATTGAGGACTTTAATGATGTCTCAAATAGCACTATGATACAACCATGCCAAAACTTGTGTTTGTATATATTCAAATAATCCTAACCATAAATCATATAAAATTGTTTAAAAAGCAAAAAATAAAAACTAGGAAATATTCACATTGTGTAACACAAAAGTAACGGATTGATCATAAAATTTGAATAAATTTATATTAGTCTTATTTTACAATAATGATAACAACAATATTTTAAATAATAATATCTATACCTAATATTAAAAAATGAGAATCTCATCAAATTAATTCAACTAAAAATCTTTTTTTATCTCAACATACCACTATATCAATTACACAATTGATATGATTCTATAATACAAAATAATATTGGTGTCTATATGAGACATGCAAAAATATCTTAAATACAGTCTATTTTTCACATCATATAATTTTCATTATGAAATACATTGATGTCTCTAATCCTAAATAACCATAGCTACACTCCGACCATCTTCAACATCGCTTAAATAAGACTTCAAAAAGAATGCAGGTTTATTTAAAACAAAGTTTTAATCACAAAAATCATAACCCAAGCTACACCATAAGTATGTATTATTCAGTTTTCACTTATTTATCACCAACTACAACTCAATAATACATTAAAAATTCTCCTATGTTTCAAAACTCTTTTCTTGGGTCATTCACACCATAATAAATACCGCTTTTAGAATCTCTTAATATAGCATTTACATCGCCCATATCAGGCAGCTCTGTGATAGTGTAGCCCATTTTTGATAAATTTTCTTTGACATCTTCACTCATACCATAAGGCTCTATGCGAATCTCATCAGGTAACCATTGCATATGGAATCTAGGATATTCTACCGCCCTTGCTATATCCATTTTATAATCGATTACATTAAGGATTACTTGCAGCACGGTTGTGATGATTCTAGCACCTCCCGGACTTCCTACTACCATATACAGCTTATTATCTTTTAACACAATCGTAGGAGACATCGAGCTTAGAGGTCTCTTATTGGGTTCTATCGCATTAGCATCACCACCTATAAGCCCATAGATATTTGGCACCCCGGGTTTAATGGAGAAATCATCCATCTCATTATTCAGCAAAAATCCAGCTCCATCTATCGCTGCTGCCGCACCATAGCTAGCATTGATTGTATAGGTAACGGCTACTGCATTTCCCCATTTATCTGTAACCGAATAATGTGTAGTATGATTGCCCTCTTTGGTACTTGGCATATTGTTTTGCTTGATGATTCCAAGCCCCGGTGTGATTTTTTCACTTGGTGTAGCTTGATTTGGTTGGATAGAATCATAAATTTTCTTAGCATATTTTTTGTCAATGAGTGTATTCACAGGCACTTTGACAAAATCTGGGTCACCTAAGAATACCGATCTATCAGCATACGCTTGACGCATAGCCTCTGCAATGATATGAATGCTCTTTGATGAGCCAAAGCCAAGCTTGCCTAAATCTGTATTTTCTAGAGTATTAAGAATCTCTATAATATGCACACCTCCGCTACTTGGTGGTGGCATAGCAACTATACTATATCCTCGATAACTTCCAAGTATTGGGGTACGCCATACCACTTCATAATTTTCTAAATCTTGCTTAGTGATGATTCCTTTATTTTTTACCATATCTTTAACTATCAAATCCGCGATAGCTCCCTTATAAAAAGCATTCTCACCCTCTTTTTGTATAAGTTTTAAGGTATGTGCTAAATCTTTTTGCACTAACACTTCCCCACCTTTATAAGTGCTACCGTCTTTTTTGAGAAAATATTTTTTCGATGATGCAAATTTGGCTAAATCTTTTTTAGCCTCTAGCATTGTTTGGGCTTGCCTATCAGTAATGACAAACCCCTGTTCTGCTAGCTCTATCGCAGGGGCTAATAAATCTGCCAATTTCTTTGTTCCATATTTATCAAGCATAGCACTCATACCTTTGACTGTACCCGGAATACCCGCCGCTAAATAGCCTATCGTAGAAGCATTGGGAATCACATTGCCTTTTTTATCCAAATACATATCTCTTGTGGCATTTTGTGGAGCTCTTTCTCTAAAATCAAGAGCAATATTTTCTCCATTTGCTAAGTGTATGAGGGCAAATCCACCGCCACCAATATTACCAGCAGCAGGATGCACAACAGCCAAGCAGTATCCAACTGCTACCGCAGAATCAATCGCATTACCACCAGAATCTAAGACTTCCTTACCAATTTTAGTGCAGTATGGACTAGAAGTCATTGCTAATCCTGTGCCATTCGTGTCTTTTAATGGTGGATAGCTTGCACAAATTCCATATTGTAAGCTTGATACAACACCAATAAAGGTTAATAATTTTCTTAGAATCATACATATTCCTTTCATATTTTCAGATTGTAGCCTTAAGCTATCCTAATATTATCCCGCAAAAAGTTAATATATTTATAGTTTGTGATACATAGAAACAATATAAATATATAAATGTTATATATTGTAACATTTATATTTAATACTACACATATTCCTTATGATATATTGCCAATTTTATTGAGATTGCACTACATCTTTTATTGGTAGCTTTTTGACAAATATTAGCTACAATGCCTTATATTTTGATGTCAAGGAGCAGCTATGCAGCATTATAAAATCACAGCAAAAGGCAGGGTGCAAGGTGTTGGATTTCGTAATTTTACCAAAGCATTAGCCGATACAAAAGGTTATACAGGTACAGTGCAAAACCTTGCTAATGGATATGTAGAAATTTTTGTATCTTTAGATGATTTGGGAGCTTTTTTACATGAGCTTAAAAAAGGAAATGGTAGAATGCACCCCAATTCATTTGAAATCGAGATACTAGATTCACTACAATTTACGACATTTGAGGTTTTAGCATAACATGCAATTTGGCATAGCTGTTTGTCAGTATATTTCTTATTTTTTATTTCTATTTCTTATTGCTTATTATGTGATACTGAATCTACAATGGTATAACTATGACCCTATACGTGTCATAACCAAGCATCACAAATGGCATTGGCATGTTTATTATTGTATGATTCCCATTGGTTGCTATTTTCTGCTATTGCCTTTTTATTTTGGTATAGTATTTTATCTCTATATGTATATCATTTTTCTACCATTTTTTGTGCTATGGTATAAAAAATTAGACAAAAAGCTTGTGTGGACAGCAAGAGTAAAGCGGTATTTCTTCTTTGTAGCGGTATGCTGCCTGTTCTGTGTTGGCATAGTTACTCAGAATCACTATACCACTATTGTGGCAAATAGCATACAGATTCTACCGGTACTCTTAGGCATGTTATGTTCTATACTATGCGAATATATACTTTTCAAAGGTTATGCAAAACTTGCATATACAAAACTCATGAATAGACAAAATTTGCGAATCATTGCTATAACAGGAAGCTATGGGAAAACAAGTACAAAAAACTTCGTAGCTCAAATCTTACAACAACAATTCAAAGTCTATGCAACCCCTAGAAGTGTCAATACGCTGAAAGGGCTTGTATCTGATATTAATAATAATCTAGATTCAGACTGCCAAATTTATATTGCAGAAGCAGGAGCAAGAAATCGTGGTGATATAGCTGCAATCTCGCAGTTATTACAACAACACTATGGCATAATAGGCAAGATTGGTAAGGCACATATCGAATATTTTAAAGATATACAAACAACAATCCAAACAAAATTCGAAATGCTTCATTCCAAGCGACTCATCAAAGCTTTCGTGCAGAAAGATAATGAATATCCAAAGGATTTTTCTCCCATCTATACAGAGAATCTAAAAAAAATAATTGCCTATCCTCCAGAAATTAAATATACAGAATCAACACTTGATGGTACAAAATTTTGCATGTATATAGATTCTGCATGGGTAGAGTTTGAAACATCAATTTTGGGTACATTCAATATTGATAATATCGCTGTGGCAATCCTTTTAGCAAAAGAGTTTGGTATGGAAATATCAAAGATTCAAAAAGCAGTCGCTACGCTTACCCCAATCCCACATAGACTCCAAAAAATCTTAACACCACATAAAATTATCCTTGATGATAGCTTTAATGGAAATTTAGAAGGTATGAGTGAGGCAATCCGTCTAAGCTCTTTACATAATGGTAGAAAAGTCATTGTAACCCCAGGATTAGTAGAATCTGATGAAGAAAGTAATAGTACTTTGGCAAAATATATAGATTCTGTGTTTGATTTAGTCATTATCACAGGTGATTTGAATGCTAAAATACTTGATACCTATATCACAAAACCAAAAAAGATTCTATTAAAAAACAAGTCAGATTTAGAATCTATCCTCGCTACAACAGGACAACAAAATGATTTAGTGCTTTTTGCTAATGACGCACCCAGCTATGTGTAATGTCATGACATGACTAATCACATTACAATATCTTCTTTCTATTGCTCCAAATATTTCCAAATATTGTAAGAAAATTTGCTTTATAAACATAATATTCTCAATATTGAAAATATAAACCATATATGAAAATCACAAGAAAAATATCTTTATATCTCTTGATTCAATGAAGAAAAACTTTCAAAAATACAAATTCTTCATAAACAATTCCTACATTGTATTCATTGTGCTTTATGCAAAAAAGATTTGTAATTCCACAATATTTTTAACCTTACCACCACAAAAAGGGAACTATGATTATAATCACTAGACCAAGAATCTTACCACTTAAGAGGATTTAGGAATTATGTTTCATCTCTGATACAAAAGCCTAATAAGATTCTCACACTTGATAAAAATATTACAAACGTTGCACCTTTTAGTTATTTGTCGGATAAATAAAATGACGTGAATTAATATAAAGAAGTTAACCGCAATTTTATAATTTTAAAATATTATAATAAAAGATAATTGATTGTAAAAATGTAAGGATTCTACGATGTCAAGAGTTATTGTGCTTTTTGAAGTAATGTGTAAAAAAGGCAAAAAAGAGGAATATCCCAAAAGAGTCAAAATGTTAAAAGAATCTTTTAAACATAGAAAAGGCTTTAAAATACCCAACATTTTGTTTCATTACACAATGAAGACAAGTTCTTAGACATGACAATATGAGAAAAGTATGCAGGCAAGGCAATAGACATGGGTGAATTTGTGCGACCACAGAGAGTCAAATTGGTTTGAGTGAATGGATATTTTTCTGATCACACAATTACCCTCGTTACACCATTCGCTCATATAATATGGAAAGATGAAAAGTGCGGATAGCACACTGCAAGATTCAAACAAATATTTTAAGACTTGAAGGAAAAATCATGGTATACACTACTTTTTACAAAAGTCCTATTGGTACAATACTTTTAGCAAGCAAAGATAATAAGCTTATAGGTTCTTGGATAGAAGGGCAGAAATATTATTTAGGAAATCTTAAGGAATCTACACAAGAAAAAGACGATGAACCTATCTTATTGCAAACTAAAATATGGTTAGACAGGTATTTTAATGGAGAACAGCCTCATACTTTTGAATTAGACTTGGCACCTAATGGAAGTGTATTTGCTACAAATGTGTGGAATATACTACGTCAAATTCCTTATGGAGAAGTTATTACATATGGAGACATAGCAAAAAAAGTAGCACAAATAGCACACAAAGATACAATGTCAGCCCAAGCTGTTGGTGGGGCAGTGGGGCATAATCCTATTTCTATTATTATCCCTTGTCATAGGGTTGTAGGCACAAATGGGAGTATGACGGGTTATGCAGGAGGGATAGAGAAAAAAATACAGTTATTGCAACACGAAGGCGTGAATCTTAAAAAGACAAATGCTAAAGATTACTATGCTATACAAGAAATGCTATAAGAATCTAGACTATAAGAATACCTAAAATACTTGGGCATTCAGATTCTGTATATAGCGATTTTGTGCCTTTGGATTCTTCGCTAAAGCCTAAGTAATGACGAAGTGAAGTATCATTCTAAAATCCTTGTGCTGCAAAGGCTTGAGAATCTAAAGAAGCTTGAGATTATAGAATCTACACTTTAGATATTTCGAGTTTTATTCTCAACATGACATATTTGCAGATTCTAGATTCTATAAGACTACAAGGGATTCTAAAAAAGAGAGTATAAAATTCTTTTGAAAGATTCTATACAGGCAGAATCTATACCTTAGATATTTCGGGTTTTACCCTCAATATGACAAAGATTCTAGAATCTTGGATATTTCTCTTCGCTCAATATGACGTATTTATAGAATCTAGATTCTGTATTGTAGATGTTCCGCCCAAAGGCTCAACATGACGGATTTGAGAATCTCGTCATGTTGAGAATAAAACCCGAAATATCTTTAAGTATTCAAGAATCCACAAATAGTTTTGAGATTCTAGAATCAGGCTATCTACATAAGATAGGAATCAATCAAAAGCTATGATATGGTAAGTTATGCAAACTTATATAGAAATAAAACGTAAGATTTAATAAGGCGTAAAATGGATTCAAATTATTCATTATCACTTTGGATTGTAATGTACACTATTCTTGATTCTAAAAGACAATGTTTTATAAAGCATTGTAGCATTGCATCTTGCTAAAAGTATGAGGGCGATAAAAGAGGTTTTTAAGCATGTAGCTTATCTTAGTATCAATACAGAATCTTTGTTGCTATGATATTCTCAATGAGTTGTTTATAAAAACATTGTATAGCAAAGATTCTAAATTTTCCATAAATCTTCTATTTTCATTCTTTCACTCCTTTATAATCAATAATTCATGTGATGCTTTGACATTGCTATCATCGCCTCGCTCTATGCGGTTTTTCCCTATTCTTGTTTCACCTTGTCCCATTGTGTATTGCCAACTAGGCTCTAAGATTCTAAAATCCTTATACGCCTCTCGCACAAACTTGCAGTCATTATAGCTTAAGATAAATCTACCTTTATGATTTTTAAGTAATTGTGCCAAAAGCTCGTGATTAAAAGTATTATGATGAATGGGAAAATTTCGCATAGGATAGATTCCCTTAAACATCTTAGAATCTCCTGTTAAAAAATAAGGTGGGTCAAGATAGAAAAAATCATTTGGGAATCTCTCAAAAATAGATTCAAAGCTCGCACATTCTACGCTTAGATTTTTAGCATTTGCATGAGTGCTAAAATCACGTAATTTTTCTAAGGCTTTGTGGTAGCGGGATTTATCTTCATAAATCTTACTCATCCAGCCTAAAAATCCAGGTCCATAACTTAAATTAAAATTAAAATAATAATTTCTCGCTAGAATAAGAGAATCTACTTGTATCTTTGGAGTATTATTAGAATCTTTATGTCGCTCATTCCAAAAGGCTGATAATTCCTCTTTTATCTTTGCATAAGTTTCTTTATTTGGTTTTAAGACTAATAAAGATTCATACAAAGCCTTAGAATCTCTTAGCAAAACCTGCCAAAAATTCACCAAAATATCAAAAATATCAAAAGCCTTCACTTCTAGCCCAAGCTCTAAGGCAGCAGCTACCTCAACGCTTCCTCCGCCAATAAAAGGGCTAATCACTCGGCATAAATCATTTGGAAAATGCTCTAATATTAGTCCAACAGCTAGAGACTTACCACCACCATAACGTAAAGGGGACTTTGCGTAACGCTTGTAGGCTAAAGATTTACCTTTGAGAGATTCTAAAAAGCGGGATTTTTTGGATTCCAATAAGTCTTTATTGGGATATTGTAAGCCTTGTTGATTGAAAGATTTGCAATAATTTTTTGGATTCTTTAAGTTAGATTCCATAGGATTTAGCTGCGTTTGGTATTTGTATTTTTTACAAAAACTTTGCTGTGCATGAGATGTAGTCAAAATATACCCTTTTAAAAATATCATAATAATTATACATTGATTTCTTTATCTTGTTTGCAAACATGCACAGTCATTATTCATATCCCAAAGTTTGAGACATGTTACACCACTTGTAATACACAATATCTTTACAATCTGCATAAGTAAGCTTGACGTATTTTCGTAGATATTCCTTGATGGTCAATCTTAATGGAGATGAAAAGTAACTGTATAAATCTCATAAGGTACTGACTAAAAAGTTTATTTATATCTAATGTAGTATAGTTTATAGTATAGTTTATTGATTTTATTGCTTATTGTAAGGTGGTAACACTATATCCATGCTTATACGCATGTATGGGTGCAAGAAAAGCTGTTTATGAGGCTATTAAATAGGGATAATTATTAAGCAACCTATCATGGGCAAAGACTTTGGAGTAAAAGATTTATTGCAAGTAGAGAGTAAAAAATAGTAAGCATTTTCTGCCTCATGGCTTTGTTTTAAGAGAAAATAAATGGATTAGATTCTCGAATCTGTGCTATTATTGTATATCGCTTTGCATTGCTCTTGCTTTTGTGGATTATCACTATAACAGGGCTTATCATGTAAATAAGATATGGCCATAAACCCTATGATAGCAGCTACAAGAGTAGCAAGTAGTGCCTTTAAGATTCCATAACGTTTTGTGCTAAAAAAGGCTACTAGCATATCTGCAATAACTTGAATTATCATAAGACTACCAACGCCAACCGCTTGCCATTTATAGGAAATCTCTGATTATAAGCACCCCAAGCAGTATATCTTATCCCCCACATAATACCACCTTTAATGAGAAAAGACCAAAACTCTCCCTTAGTCTCTTGCATTTCTTGCTGACTTAATAGAGCGATTTTACTTGTATCGATGTCTTTAGAAAAGAGAATAGCTATATCAGAATCTTGCAATGCGACATTAGCACAAGCTACACTAACCCCCATGCTTAAAGCAAATAAAGATACTACTGCTAACTTTTTCATAATAAACTTCTTATAATTAATTTATCCTCATTTATTAGTGAGTATTACAATACTACTATACACAATATAAAAATAAGCTTAAGAATAAGAATATTTACATTAATTATTAAAACATATAAAAAATGGTATATGAGAGTATCACTATGCTAATAAGTATAAAAAGTATGACAAAACCAATGACTTTTTTTTGAAAATTGAGGCGAATGACTTTGATAGAGAGATAGACAAGATAAGCAATATAGACAACACTCATAACCGCAGCACAAAGTGCGTTTATAAGACTTAAGCAGATAATGCCTACTGGCATAAGAAGCACACCAACAATATGCTTTCTCTCAAGTAGCTTATAGGTATTTATGAGTCCTGTTACGCATATTTGGAATATACAATCAAAGAGTGAAATAATGATTTCTATCATAAGAACTCTCCTGCATCATGTTGCTTAATGACGGACTGACTGCCTGAATAACATATTGCTAAACATAGCGTAGCATAATGGCTTATATGCAGATTATATCAAAATCTACTATCTAAGAAGAAATAAAAATCTCAAGTTTTACTTAAAAATTATTATTCTCATACACATAAGTTAGCAAGGCAGTAATTACTATACTAGAGAGAATTATAAAACCTAAACGTTCTTTTTTATAATTATCTTTCATGTATTTATAGTTTAGAAAAAATAAATACAGTATATGATAACTAATAATGGAAAAAGCACTATTAAGCCAAATAGAAATCTATGGCGAAAATAATGGTATAAGGAAAATGCGTTTAACCAACACATTGTAATAGTCAAAGTAAGAATATTTTGCCAAATAGTTAGTGTATCCACTTTGTTAGCCCTCTTTAAGAATCTATTTCCTTAGAATCTATTGTAATGAAATTATACATACCACTACCCGTATTGGTTATTATATTGCCAAAGGCTACACGTATACCCACGCTTGAACTAAGTAAAGATATTGTTACTATCCTATTCATATAAACTCCTTAAATATACATGTCTTATTTACAATAGCATTTTAATGTTACCATATATAATATAAAGATAATTGTAAGAATAAAAAAATTAAAAATTATTATTTTCATAAAAATAACTTGCTAAAGCAGTAATTACTATACTAGAGAGAATTATAAAGCCTAGACGTTCTTTTTTATAATTATCTTTCATGTATTTATAGTTTAGAAAAAATAAATACAGTATATAACAAATGTTAAGAATTGCTATAATAAGCCCTATAACTCTGTTTTGTATAAAAGGAATTATTATAGTGTGAATTAATGGAAAAAATACCATTAACCCAAATATAAACTTATAACGAAAATAAGTGGATAAGGTGATTAGGTTTATCCAGCATATTATAATAGTGAAAATAAGTATATTTTGTAGAACAATAGGCATCTCCAATAAACTAAACATTTCAGAATCTATTTAATCTTTGAATATTACCATCTAATATTAGTGCCCACTGTACCTTGATAAATCGTGCTATTGTGTGCAGGAGCATTTAAAAATGTAGAAGAAAGGAAAATTTGAACCAGGCACCCTTATTACAGCAGGAATATAAGAGAAAAACCACCAAAACTCTCCCTTAGTCTCTTGCATTTCTTGCTGACTTAATAGAGCAATTTTACTTGTATCGATGTCTTTAGAAAAGAGAATAGCTATATCAGAATCTTGCAATGCAGTATTACTAAAAGCAACGCTAACCCCCATGCTTAAAGCAAATAAAGATACTACTGCT